>JAGQJJ010000956.1 GCA_020430675.1 Myxococcales bacterium | reverse complement strand
CCGACGCGTGCTCTTCCGCGCTGCAGGTCGCCACGCCGCCCAACGCGTCGACCGGCACCCTCAGCGGGCCCTCCCGGCACCCCCCGCGGGCCCGCCGCACCCGCGCGCGCGGCACGACCCGCACGGTGCAGCTCGGGACGGGCGGCCAGGGTTTCGGCGTCGGTGAGATGTGCAGCGGCATCTTCTATGCCATCGACGTGGGCGAGCCGCGCGCCATCACGTTGCACAAGACCGGCTCCGATGGCTGGCGGCCCGCTTCATTGCTGCTGACCGCCGACCAGCCCGCCCGCGGCTGGCGGTTCTGCAACCGCGACGACGTGGTGCTCGATGACTCGGTCGGGCGCCACCTTGAGCTCACGCTCGACACCCCATCGCCCGCGGTCGGCGGGGCCATGCCGCAGGTCGACCTCGGCTTCACCGACCTCGACGGCGACGGCGCGCCCGAACTGCTGCTGACGCTGCGCCAGCCCGATGGCACGGGAGCCATCGTCTACGACCCGCTGGGCATCGCCGACCTGCTCGCGCGCTATGGCATGCCCATCCCCGATGACTACTTCGCGCTGCTCGGCCCAAGTCAGCAGGCGGCGCTGCGCCAGCAGGTGCCTTCGACCCTGCCCGGCACGCCGGTCGCCGCCGCTGCGGTGCGCGCGCTGATCGAGAAGCTCGACGCCCACGCCACGCGCCGCCCCTACCCGGTGATTCGCTTCGAGGCCAGCTACGAGTCCGTCGGCAACGAGCGGCGCGTGGCCGTCGGTCCGGGTCGAGCCGTGCTGCGCATGGACCACCTGGAGCTGCACGTCGGCGTCGACGCGTACGGCCCTGAGTTCGAGATGCGCTACGCCCGCGTCGAGGCCGAGATCGGCGTCGAGGGCGTGGTCGCCGTCCGCTACACCTCCGAGTCGGCGGCCGCCGCGCTCGACATCGACCGCAGCGGCTTTGTCATCGGTGGCACCGCGGATGTGGTCAGCGTCGCCTTTGCGCTCGGCGACGAAGACGGCACTTACGTCGGCCTCGACGTGGGCGTCGGCACGGGCTTCTGGGCCGCCGCGCGCTGGGGCCAGAACGGCCAGTATGGCTTCACCCTGGCGGTGCCCGTTGTCCCGGTGGGCGTGGCGATCTACTTCAAGGGCGACGACGCGGCGTGGGTCTTTGAGCAGGCCTGCGGTCTGAGCTTCGACGTCGGCGCCAGCCTCTCGGAAGTGTCGACCGCCATGTGGGGGGCGGCCTCGGGCTTTGCCGAAGACGTGGGCCATGATTTTGCGGTGGTCTTCGGCGCCGACAACCTCAACGCCTCCATCGACCGCGTGGGCGGCGGGGCCCGGATCGCGCTCCGCGTGGGCGGCGAGACCCTGATCGTGGGCCTCGACCGCGTCGGTGACACGCTCCGCGGCGCGCTCGATGCGATCGGCCAGCATCTGGGCGATGGCATGAATGAGTTCTCAAATGCCATGGAGGGCTGGGCCAGCGACGTCGGCGGCGTCAGATTGTCGTGGGCCTCCGACGCCTCGCAGGTGACAAGCGCCGCGGTGGGTGAGGTGATCGACGGGGCCGGCGACGTGCTGGAAGACGCGGGCGATGCCATCGGTGGGGGCTTTCGCAGCATCTTCTGACAGCAGCGCCTGGCCTTTCCAAGCGTCGTCGCGCATCGCGGACAGCTGCGGGGCTCATGGCGACGCCGCGCTCGGCAAACCCCGCACGCGGTGGACGTGGCCAGGTTGCGCGGGCGGCGATATGGTGGGCCGTCACTTCGCTTTGGAGCGTTTGCCATGCGCCGCGCCGCCCTGTTGATCGCCCTCGCCTCCCTCGTGCCCGCGCCCGCCTTCGCTCAGGATGACATGCTCGGCGCGCTGGTCGCGCTGGCGTTGTTCATCTTCGGCTCGATGGGCCTCGCCTGGCTGCTGGCCATTCTGGCCTTGGTGCTCAAGTCAGCGGGCAAGCCCGCTGGGGCGCGCGGCACTGGCCTCGCGGCGCTCATCGTCGGAACCCTGTCGGGGCTCTTGCTTGCGGTGCCCATCGTGATTCAGATGGTCAGCGAAGGGGAGATGGCGGGCAATCAACGCATGCTGGGCTTTGCGGGCGCTTGCCTCGCAGCGGCGGCGCTGGGGTGGGCGGTGCGCCGGTCGGTGCCGGCGCTGATCAGGCCAGATCGAACCGATCGGCGCGCATGACTTTGTCCCAAGCGGCGACGAAGGCATCGACAAACGCTGGCGCGGCATCGTCGCTGGCGTAGAC
>JAGQJJ010000955.1 GCA_020430675.1 Myxococcales bacterium | reverse complement strand
GGTCTCCTTCTGGCGAAGCGATGGTGATCAATTGGTCGCAATGTTTGGGCGCGACGCGATGGGCGAGTGGCCGGTGATCGGCGGCGCCGATCCCAACTCGTTCATCTTCACCGGCGATCGCGTCTACGCCCGCCAGCCGGGGGTGGGCCTGTGGTTCGGCGCGATCGATGGCACCGGCGGCGGGGTGGTCTTGCGGGGCGGCCGGTTTGAGGTGAGCGCCAGCGGCGGTGGGGTTTTGGCGCTGATCGATGGCATCGCGTGGCGGCACTCGGTGGTCGCCGGCGCCGAGCGGCTCGGCGGCGACGGGCTGACGCAGCTTCGCTTTGTGCCGGCCGGTGCCACCGCATGGCATGAGCCGACGCGCACGATCTGGTTCCTGCCCGGCCCGAGCATCGGCGGACAAATGGCGCCCGTTCTGGCGAACGCGGCCTCAAGCAGCGTGCTCACCGAGGGGGCCGATGCGGTCTATGTGCGCGGACAAAATGGATTTTTGCGCGTGGCGCTGCCGCCGGGCGCCGACGGCCCGGTCGCGTTTGACCGCCCGCTGGAGGCGCTCTCGCCGGTGCACGCCGGGCTGGTGCTGGCCCGCGACGCGGATGATGCCTTCTTTGCGGTCGACCCGGCGACGGGGCGAAGCACGGGCTGGGCCTTGCACACGACGCGCATCGAGCGCAGCGGCCGCGGCACCTGGGGCGCTTATGTCTGCGATCGCGGCCTCTTTGTCGTGCCGCTGCCGTGATCGCCGCCTGGCTGGGCGCCTTTGTCTTCACCCAAGCGATCGAGATGCCGGTCTACGCGGCGGCCTTGCGTGGGCGCCCGCACCACTGGTTGCGCGCGTTTGGGGCCAGCGCGTGCACGCATCCGGTGGTTTTTTTCGTGTTTCCGCGGGTCTGGCCCGGTGACTACGCCGAGCAGGTGCTGGCCGCCGAAGCGTTTGCGGTCGCGGGCGAGGCGCTCTACCTGGGCTTGCAGGGCGTCGAGCGGTCGGTGCTCTGGTCGCTGGCGGCCAACGCGCTGAGCGCCAGCCTGGGTTTGATCAGCCGCGCGGCTTTCGGCTGGCCCTGATCAGGCCGTCGCGCCGCCGCACGAGCTGCCGGCGCCGGCGGTGCAGCCGAAGCAATGGCGGTCCGTGACCACCTTGCGCGCCTGCCATGCGATGGGGTCGAAGTCGCGCACATGGGGGCGCGAGTCGCCGGGCAGTCTGGCTTCCAGATCGAGCATCTGGTTGAAATCACAGTCAAAAAGCCGCCCGTCCCACGAGACCGACAGCGTGTTGCGGCACATCAGGCCGTTGATGGCCGATGGGTTGAAGGCGTTGGTCAGCCGTTCGAGGTAGGTCGGCAGGTTGCCCGAGTCGAGCAGCCATTCGAGGAAGCGGCTGATCGGCATGTTGTTCAGGCAGAAGAGGCGGTCGAAGGTGACGCCGTGTTCGCGGGCGAGGCCGGCCTTCCACTCCGCTTCGAGGTGGCGCTGATCGCCGGCGAGGAAGGCGCCGGCCGGGTTCGACATCAGCGTCAGCATGCGCTTCGGGTCGCCTTTGCCGTAGCCGACCTCGTTGAGCCGCCGCAAAGCGCGGATCGACTTCTCGTAGGTGCCATCGCCGCGCTGCCGGTCGGTATTGTGCTGGCGGTAATGCGGCAGCGAGCAGACCACCTCGACGCCGCGCTCGGCGAGCCACTCGGGCAGGTCGCGCATCTTCGGCACGAGCAGGATGGTCAGGTTGCAGCGGTCGATGACGTGTTTGCCGCGCGCGACGCATTGGTCGACCAGATAGCGGAAATGCGGGTTCAGCTCGGGCGCGCCGCCGGTCAGGTCGACGGTATGGGCGTCGGTCTGGTCGAGCGCCGCGAGGCAGGCGTCGACCGTCTCGCGGTCCATGTTGTCTTCAACGCGGTCAGGCCCGGCGTCGACATGGCAGTGCCGGCAGGTCATGTTGCAGAGCTTGCCGACATTGATCTGGAAGATCTCGAGCGGCGCCGGCGCGAGGCCGTCGACGTGGCCGGCGGGCACGAGGGCCGCGTCGAAATCGAGCGCCGGTGCCGCGCGGGCCAGCTCGGCGAGCTGCAGCGGCGGCTCGGCGAGCGGCACATGTCGGGCGTGCAGGCTGGTGGTGGGCTTGGGCCCGGCCTCGGGGGTGGCGAGGTCGACGCCCAGTTCGCGCAGGCGGTCCTGAATCTGGATCAGCGCGCTCATCGACCGATCACATGCCCAGCTTGTGCGCGTGGTCGAGCATCTGC
>JAGQJJ010000954.1 GCA_020430675.1 Myxococcales bacterium | reverse complement strand
TGGCAGGGACGGTCGCCTGGAACAGCATGTTACCACATGGAAGCGGCAGCAGAGACAGGGGTCCCCCCGAACGCTCAGCGCGCCAGGTTGATCGCCCAGTCGTATTCCATGATCTCGACAGTGACCTCGCCTTTGGCCAGCTTTTCGGCCAGCGGCGGCGAGAAGCGCGCGGCGAAGGCCACCGGGCTGCCGGCGACCTGCTCGAAGTCGCCGCGGTACCAGAGATACAGGCGCGTCAGATAGACGGTGTCGCCCTTGAGCTGAAGCCAGCGCGGGTCGGCGTGCGCGCGGGTGGCCGAGCCCTGCAGCTGCGCGTCGATGTCGGCGCCGGTATAGGCAAATCGGCGGATCGGCGGGCAGCCTTCGCTGGCGCAGTTGACCGCGAAGTGCATGCGCGGCTCGCGGAATTTCTTGCGCAGGTGTTCGTGCTCGATGTCGTTGAGGCTGACCGTCATGCCAGCGAGCTTCCAGCGCCGGTGGTCCCAGCGTTCGCTGGCGGGGATGTCCTGAATCGACTTCACGGGCCAGCGCTCGGCGATGAGCTTCAGGGTGAAGGCGTTGTAGGCGTTGATCAGCAGCGCCAGCTTCTCGTTGCGCGGCAGGGCGTCGTAGGCGGCGCCGGTCAGGCTGGCCAGCGCGGCGAGGTAGGCGTCGAGGCCGCTCGGGTCGGCCGCGAGCTTGGGGTAATCGACCCGCCCGTCCTCGCGCACGACGGCTTCGAGCACGGCGGTGAACGCCGCGTGATCGAAGGTGGGGCCGTCGGTCTGGTCGGCGTAGGCTTCGCCCAGCTTGACCTGATCGGGCCCGAACCACTTTTCGAGCGTCTGGCAGCCGGTGGCCAGCCCGACGGCAAACACGAGCAACGCAAGCCGGGCCATGGTGATCAGCCGTGCACGCTGGCGACGAGCGCCTCGACCTCGGCGTCGGTCAGCGGCGGCTTGCCGGCGACCTCGTACTCCCAGGCCAGGTTGGCCCGGCAGCGGCTCAGCGTGTAGGCGGGGGTGTGGCCGAGGCGGCGCAGCAGGCGGGCCTGCGCGCGCAGCGTGCGCTCGGCTTGCGCGCGCGCCGCTTCGGGCCGGGGCGGATGATCGACGTGCATCCAGTCAAAGGCCATCGGGGTTCCTCCAGTGTGCGCCAAGGTACCACGCCCCGCCGCCGACGCAACGGGCGCGTCACCCCCAATAGCGGCGGATGACCTCGACCATGTTCGGCGCGGTCATGTCGAAGTCCTCGGGGCGCCACATGCCTTTTGGAAAGCACTTCCACAAGAACGCGCCCACCACGCGGCGGTCGACGCCGATGGCGGCCAGCGCCGAAGCGAGCGCGCGGCTCTGCACTCCCTGCGCGTCGGCGCCGCCCTTGTTGTAGGCCCAGGGCTGCTCGGCGGTGTGCGCCCATTCGTTGTAGCCCAGCTCGGTGAACACGACCGAGCGGTCGAGCCGGGCGGCGAAGGCGTGCAGGGGCACGAGGTGCTTGTGCCAGCCGGCGGCGAGGTTGGCTTCGGTGGGCGGCTCGCCGGGGCCGATGAGCGGGAAGTAGGCCTGCACGCCGATGATGTCGAGCGCGTCCCAGAAGGGCACCCGAGCGTATTCGGGCCAGTTGGCGGCATAGGTCAGCGGGCCGCCGAAGCGGGCGCGCAGGGTGCCGATGACGCGGCGCCAGTCGGCCTCGCGATGCAGCGTGCGATCGAGCTCGGTGCCCACCACGAAGGCGTCGGCGCCGGACGAGGCGTCGGCGACCTTGGTGATCCAGCGGGTGTAGTCGGCGAAGAAGCGCCGCCAGGCGGTCTCGTCGGCGAAGGTGATGTCGCCGCGCCAGCTGAAGCCGCTGCCCCAGTAGCCGAGGTGGGGTTTGATCAGCACGCGCAGGCCCAGCGCGTGGGCCTCGCGAATCGGGCGCACGATCCAGGCCGGCGGGCGGTCGAACGCGAGGCGGCGCCATTCGAAGACCGCGCCGTCGGTGCGGATGCCGGCGTAGGGGTGAATGGCGACCCAGTTGATGCCCCACTCGGCGAGCTGGCGCAGCGTGGGCAGCATCACGTCGGTGCCCCACTCGACGCCGTCCATCGGGCACGAGATGGTCATGCCGCGCACCTTGTGGGCCGCCGACGGGATGGCCGGCGCAAACGGGGCGAGCGCGGCCAGGGCCAGGGCGTGGCGGCGGGTGATCATCGCGCTTTGATCCCGGCGACGGCGCGGGCGGCGCGGATGAGGGCGGCGTGGGCGGTGACGTCGGGGTA
>JAGQJJ010000953.1 GCA_020430675.1 Myxococcales bacterium | reverse complement strand
TCGGCCAACGGCGTCGCCGGCAGCGCGACCGCCAGCCCCCAGGCGCCGACGCCCATGCCGGCCACATCGGGCTGATCGAGCAGATAGCTGCGGCCGAGCGGCGCTTCGAGGTCGACCAGCGCGCGGGCCAGCGCTTCGCCCGCCGGGTCGCTGCGCAGCCACGCACCGCTCGCCGCGCGCAGGGCGCCGAACGCGCCGCCCCCCGCCATCTCGGCTTCGAGGTGCGCCGGCAATCCTTCGATGGGCAGTGGTTCGATGGGCCCCAGCGGACCGTCGCCGTCCTCGGCCATGCGCGCCTCCCTGCCCGGTGCGTGCGATCCGCCGGGCCCGATCGAGAGGCTAGCGGATTCTGCCGACCGACAGAAGTGGTCCTCGCGGTGGCCTGCGCCGCCGGCCTCGACCGCCGGTGAAGATTGTCGCAGGGCGCCATCCGCGGTACCCTCGCGCCACGCGGCCGGTGGGGGCACGGATTCAGATGAGCGAGGCGAAGTCCTACAAGCACATCCTGACGGTCGAAGACAGCGCCAACATCCGGCGGCTGATCGCCTACAACCTCAAGCGCGCCGGCTTTCAGGTGCTTGAGGCGGGCGATGGCAAAGAGGCCGTGCGGCTGCTGCAGAAGACCGTGCCCGACCTCATCATCCTCGACATCCGCATGCCCGAGATGGATGGCTTCCAGCTCCTGGAGCTGATGCGCCGCTATCCCAAGGCCGCCGCCATCCCGGTCATCATGATGACCGCGCTCAGCCAGCCGACCGACGTCGACCGCGCGCTCAAGCTGGGGGTGGTCGATTACCTCGTCAAGCCGCTCGACCCCGCGGTGCTCATCGCCAAGGTCAAAGAGGCCCTGCACCGCTTCGTGCCGACCTCAAACGGCTGGACCGGCCCCAACCGTCGCCAGTTCGTGCGCGGCAGCATCTTCGACCTCGACCTTGAGCCGCTGCCCGGCGGCAAGGGCATCGACATCAGCGAGGGCGGCATCTCGTGGCGCACCAAAGCCGCGCCCACCATCGGCGATGTGGTGGTGCTCGAAGCGCCCGTGCTCTTTGCCGAGGTCGGCATCGGCGAGCGATCGCTGCGCGGCCGGGTGGTCTACGTCAACCCGGTCGGCCTGGGCTATCACCGCGTCGGCGCGACGCTCATCGGCCTCACCGCCGGCGCCCGCGATGCCATCCGCGCCTATGTGCTCGCCCGGCAGGCCCGCAGCGCGCTGCCTTGAGGCCGGTCAACCGAGCCGCTGCTGACGCCGCCCGCGGAAGTTGGCCCGCACCCGCCCCCCGACGCGCACCCAGCCCCAGCCCAGCAGAAACAAGAAGCCGACCAGCAGCTCGACCGGCACGCGCAGGTGTTGGGCGCGCAGCCGCGGCGCCGCTTCGGGGCGGAGCTGCGGTCGGGCGTCGGTGCGCACGAAGCGCACGATGCCCGCATCGGGCGGGCGCGGCATCGCGTAGCCCGTCAGCGTGCCCTCGCGGCGAAAGACCCAGGGCAGGCCGCCCGCGTCGTTGTTGAGGCGCGTGATCGCCGCTTCATCGAGCGTATCGGCGAAGAACGGCTCGGGCGGGTCGGCGGTGTCGACCGCGACCGCCCATTCGGTCAGCACCGCCAGCTCCAGCGGCGGGGCGGCCTCATCGCCCGGCCGCAGGGCAAATGGTGGGTGCCCCGCGGCGTACGCCGGCTCGCTCGCTTCGTGCGTCAGGGTGAGCACCGGGCCGCGCATGCGGGCGGGCGGCGCGCTGGCGAAGGCCGGTGGACGCACGACCACCCCGATGATCGACCACCCGCGATCGCGCAGGTCCGAGAGCCACGCCGCCTGGGCCGGTGCCACCGTGAAGCCATTGGCCAGCAGCCAGTCCTGCGTCGGCTCGGGCGAGATGCCCAGATTGGTGACCTGCCCCTGCGCCGCCGGCACCGTCTTCTTCTGGTCATCGGGCCCGGGCACGCCATCGCCCACCGCCCGCACCGCGCACGAGGCGGCCAGCGAGGTGAACTCGACGTTGAGCGTGCGCTGGAGCCGCCCCCGCGGGTGCAGCCGGGCCCGCACCGCGTTGCGCAGCCGCTCGGACTGCGTCGCCACGCGCGCCGGCCGCGGCACGGGGATCAGCAGCCCGAACGGCGCGGTGGTGCCGGCAAACGTCGGCTGAACGAGCATCGTCTGCGTGCCGGTCAGCGGGTCGTAGACCAGCAGCACGAACTCATCGAGCAGGGTGATGGTCTGGCCCGGCGGCGGCGCGACGACCATG
>JAGQJJ010000952.1 GCA_020430675.1 Myxococcales bacterium | reverse complement strand
GACGTCGCCCAGGCGGACTTCGAGGCAGATCTCGACGATCACGCCCCCAACCACCGCCCGACCCAACACATCGACGCCGGCGCCCGCTTGCGCCGCGCCACAAAGAGCGCACAGCGCGCACACCACCGTCGCGGCCGCGCCAAGCGCGCGCACCGCATGTCTTCCAGCCTTCATTGGTGACTCCCAGCATGGGCCGCCACTCCCAGCGGCCACGGTTCTTCCTGCTGCCTGATCCAATAGCAGAACTTTGTTGCTTGACTTGCCAATCGACGGGTCGACCCGAGCACTGCCGTTTTGAAGGCCGTTTTGCCTGTTTCAGCGCGATGCAGAGAGCTATAGCATGCATCGTGCCAACAACGTACGCGCCTTCCCGTGCGGGCAATCTGGCCTGACCGTGGGGGATTCCCCACGGTGAGCAATGGGAGAATCCCCACACCGCGGCCGATCCCGGGGGTGGACTTGTGTCGATCCCCAGCCGGTCGAGATACTGCGGCGATGCGCTTGTTGTCTTCCGCCCTTCCGCTCTGCGCCGCGCTCGGCCTTGCGCTGCCCGCGACTGCGACCGCCCAACGCTACGTGCCGCGCGTGCTGGTCATCTTCGACACCTCGGGCAGCATGGGCGTCGACGTCGCGACCGGGCTTGAGACGCACGGCGACAACTCGCGCGAGCACCCCGGCGACGGGGGCACCAGCCGCCTCTTTGTGGCCAAGCAGGCGCTGCTCTCGCTGGTCGAGACCACCAGCGAGGTCGAGTTTGCCCTGCTGCGCTACCCGCAGCGCGAGAGCCTGGGCCTCAACCACGGCGCGGTCGATGGCTATCACAACAACTCGTACGCCGATCTGGTGGCCACGCCGCTGAACTATGTGGGCGAGTGCACCGGCGCGCTGCGGCCGGGCGGCGGGCAGGCCTCGTCGCTGCTGGTGCCGTTTGCCGACGACAACGAGACGGCGATCGCGGCTTGGATGAACAGCCGCGAAGACTATCCGGCCGACAAGGAGCTGCGCGCCGACGGGCCGACGCCCATCGCCGAGAGCTTGCGGCTCGCCGAGGCTTATCTGCGCGAGGTGGCGACGGCCGATGAGGGGCGGCGCTGCCGGCGGACGGCGGTGGTGGTGCTGACCGATGGCAGCGAGAGCTGCCTCGCCGCCGATCAGCGTGAGCCGGCCCTGCAGGCGCGCGCGGGGGCGCTTCGCGCGCTGGCGGATCGCGCCGGCGCCGACGCCGCGGTCATCGACGTGCGCACCTATGTCTTGGCGTTTGCCGTCAACCAGCGCGCCCGCGACCAGCTCGCGGTGCTCGCGCGCGCCGGCGGCACCGCCGTCGATCGCAACGGCGGCCCCGATCCGGTCGCCGGCGGCCCCTACGAAGCGGGCGATCTGGCCGGCCTGCGCCGCGCGTTTGGCCTGATCGTGCGCGATGCCATCCCCACCGAGACCTGCAACGGCGTCGACGATGACTGCGACGACGCCATCGATGAAGGCGTGCTCAACGCCTGCGGGCAATGCGGCGAGCCACCGGAAGAGGTCTGCAACGGCGCCGATGATGACTGCGACGGCCGCGTGGATGAAGGCGCGCTGAACGCCTGCGGTCGCTGCGGGCCGGTGCCGGGCGAGATCTGCAATGAAGCCGACGATGACTGCGATGGCCGCGTGGATGAAGAGGTCGCTGATGCCTGCGGCGGCTGCGGCGCGGTGACCCAGGAGCGCTGCAACGGCGTCGACGATGATTGCGACGGCCGCGTGGACAACGTCGCCGGCACCGACGAACCGCTCAGCCGGCTCTGCGGTCGTGACATCGGCGCCTGTCAGGTGGGCCGCGAGCGCTGCGTCGACGGCGCCTTCGGTGCCTGCGATGGCGTGCTGCCCACCGCCGAGGCCTGCAACGCGCTCGACGATGACTGCGATGGCGCGGTCGACGAAGGCATGCTCAACGCCTGCGGGCTGTGCGGCACGCGGCCGACCGGGGAGTGCCGCGGCGTCGAGGATGGCTGCGACGGCCGCATCGACGACGACGCGGTCTGCCCGGTCGGCTACCTGTGCTTCGCGGGCGAGTGCGTGCAGCCCTGCGGCGTGGCCGGCGAGTGCCGGCCGGGCACGACCTGCCGCGTGGTCTTCCCCGGCGCGCGCTACTGCCATCCCGACCCATGCGCCGCCGCGCGCTGCCCGGCAGGCCTGGTCTGCGACACCGCGGCCGCCGGCTGCGTCGACCCCTGCGCCGATGTGACCTGCGGCGAGGGCGAGGCC
>JAGQJJ010000951.1 GCA_020430675.1 Myxococcales bacterium | reverse complement strand
CGTTCGGACAATCGCGCGCCGCTCCCCGCTGGCGTGTCGCATTTGCTGACACCAGTCTTCCAGAACCGGGCGCGCGGTGTCGAATTGGAATTACGGTCAGGTGGTACGTGTCCGCTCGTACAGGTCGGCGAGCAGGGCCGGGCCGGGCTGCAATTCACCGCGCGCGACGGCCCAGACACGCTCGACGATGGCCTGATTGACCGGCACCGGCACCTCGAAGCGCGGCGCGCGGGCGACGATCTCACCGTTGAGGAAATCGATGGCCGGCGTGCGACCGGCTTCGATGGCGCGCAACATCGAGCTGCGCAGCCGCCGATAGCGCAGCCCCACCGCGAGCAGCATCGCGTGCTTGGTGGCCAGGCTCACCGAGCCGACCTGCTGCCGCTCAACCTCCGAGAGCGCGATCCAATCGAGATCGAGCGTGCCGGCGACCTTCTCCAACCGCACCCCGGCCGCGCGCGCCACGGCGACGACCTCGGTGATGATCTCGAGCGCCAGCCGCCGCACCGTCCGGCTGCGCACCGCGCGCCCGAGCGTGCTGCCATTGAGCGTGCCGAGCGATGAGATCACACAGTTGAGCGCCAGCTTGCTCCACCGCGCGCCCGCCAGGTTCTCGGTGCGATCGACCGGCCCGATGCAGCTCAACAAGGCGTCGAGACGCTCCATCGCCGCCGGATCGACGCCGTGGCCCCCGAGCACAAAGCCGCCCGCCGAGGTCTTGTCGAAGACGCCCGGCTCGACCATCGACGCGCCCCAGGCGACGATGCCGCCGATGACCCGCCGCGGGTCGCCGAGGATGGCCGCCACGCGGTCTTCGCACAGGCCGTTCTGGAAGCAGACCATATGGCCATCAGGCGCCAGCGCCGGCGCTGCCTGGCGGGCGGCCCCTTCCACGTCGGTGGGCTGGGTTGCGAGCAGCACAAAATCGAATTGGCCCGTCGGCACCGTGGCGTGAATCCGCGCCGGCACCGTGCGCTTGCCCGCCTCGCCAACCACGCGATAGCCCTGCCGCGCGACCGCGTCGATCACCAACGGATTGCGCGCGACCGCGTGCACCTCGGCGCCGAGCTCGGCCAGATGCGCCGCGACGACGCCGCCGATGCCGCCGCAACCCATCACCAGCACCCGCGCCAACGGCTCGTCGGTCTCTTCGATCGCCATCGCTCCCCTCCCCGTTTCGCGTGTCCGCCGACGTCATGCCACATCTCGGCGTCCGGATCAGCCCTGACGCGCCGCCGACAACGCAACGCCGTTGCTCCGCTCGGGCTGCCGGCGCTAAGGTGGCCCGGGTCGCGCGTGGCGATCCCGCTCGGTCACAAAGCCGCATGTCGCTTCGAATCCTCTTCCTTCTGATGGGCCTGGTCACCACGGCGATGATCGCCGCGGTGGTGCAGATGAAAGTGCTGACCCCGCCCGCCGAACAAACGGTGACGGTCGGCGAGCAGAGCGCGATCGATCGCGTCTGCTACACCCATTGCAGCGAGCATATGGCCGAGCTGGCGAGCAATCAGCCCTCAGCCGAGATCGTGCGACAGCGGGTCAACGCTTGTCTGGACGAGTGCCGCTATCGCGCGTCCGGGGGGCGCCTCGGGGCCCACGTGGCGCCGGCGATGAAATTCTGAGAGAGCCCGCCCACTCCCTCAGAAAGCTGATCCGACCGCTTCGGCCCCCCGCGGGCCGGCGGGGTGTTCGGGGCTGGCCCTCGCTTTGCTAGGGCCGATCGACGCAACCTGCACCGGGGAAATCGGATGAACCGCCTCTCGACCTTCACGCTCTTGTCTCTCTCCCTCCTGCTCTTTGCGCTGCCCGCCTGCGACCCCACCGAAGATGGGTCTGATGGCGGCGCGGGCGGCGTGGGCGGCGGCATCGACGGCAACCTGCCCGACGCCGCACCCGATCGCGGCATGGGCGGCGAAGGCGGTGAAGGCGGCGGGCCACCCCCCGACGGCCCCTGCGCCACCCTCGATGCCGACGCCTGCGAACAGCGCGATGACTGCGCCGCCCGCCACGACTTCGCCGGCAATTTTGTCGACTGTCGCCCCCTCGCCGACGTGCCCTGCGCCATGCTCGACGCCGACGCCTGCGGCCGGCGCGACGACTGCGCGCTTGACGGCGACCTCTGCTCGCCGGTTGCGCTCGCCTGCGCCGATCACGGCGACCAGGACGCCTGCGTGGCCGCCGGCTGCGCGTGGTGGGGTGATGCCTGCCACGACGAGCCGCCCCCGAACCCCTGCGACCAGGACAACCCCGA
>JAGQJJ010000950.1 GCA_020430675.1 Myxococcales bacterium | reverse complement strand
GGTCGATGTCGGCGTCGGCGATGCCATTGGCGACCGCGGTCGGCAGGCTGACGATGACCTGCCCGCCCACCGTGATGTGCTGCCATTCGAGCACGCGATGGTACGAGCCGCCGAGGCCAGCGACCGGGTCGAAGGCCGAGAAGACAAAGCCGGCCAGGTTGGCGTTGGTATCGCCCCACTGATCGGCCCACTCCAGCGAGATGTGCTGGCCGGGGTAGACCGCCGCGTCGAAGAAGGCATGGCTGATGCTCTCGCCGCGCGCGCGGCGCTCGACCTCGGCGGCCAGCCGGAACGAGCGCGCCGTGCCGGTATAGCTGCGCAGATTGGGATCGACCACCTGGGCGAAGATCACCCGGCCATTGCGCAGATCGACGATGCGGATGGCGAGGCCGCTCTGCGTCTCGTCGAGCCAAACCCCACTGCGCGCCCGCTCGCCCTCGCCGCGGTACAGGTCGTCGAGGCGCACCACCTCGTCGAGCCCGATCGGCCCGCTCGACTGCACGAGGCCGCTACCGGTGACCTCGGTGCGCAGCGTCATGCAGGCCTCGCACAAGCGCACGCCGTCGGTGCCAAACGCGCGCACCAGCACCTGGAGCGCGCGCGTGCCGAACCAGCCCGCCGAGGCCTCGTAGCGCGGCGTCGCCGACACCAAAATGGTCGGCAGCACCGCCTTCGGATCGAGCTGCCCGTCGCCCTGACGCATCTCCAGCAGCTCCTCCAGCCGCTCGAACGCCTCCAGCGTCGCGTCGCGCTGCGCGCGCGCCACGGTGGGCACGATGAGCAGCAGAAGAAGCGTCCTCAGAAGCAAAACGTGACCTCCGTGCCCAGGCTGTGGAAGTCGACGATGCCGGTGTTGAGGAAGGTGCCGATGCGGGTCGAGTCGTTGTAGGCCGGCATCGTCTCGATGAAGAGCGAGGCGCCGATGCGGTTGCCCACGCGCAGTTCGAAGCCCAGGTGCAGGCCGCCGAAGGTCGCGCGATCGGTGGCGTTGTCAGCAAAGAACTGCGCCACCGCATCGCCGGTGAGGGTCATCAGCGCGCCGCCGAGAAACAGGTACACATCGGGGCCGGTCAGCGAGACCGTCTCGCCGCTGATCAGGCGGCTGATGCGCGCCTGCGCCATGTAACCTTCGTAGGCTTCCGGCACCCACGAGTAGCCGAGCACGAGGCTGGTCTTCCAGCGCTGGGCGTCGGTCAGCGGCAGTTCGAGACCTGAGGTCAGCCAGACCACCGGCGCGGGCGCGATGGCCACGTCGTCGCCGGCGGCGTAGGCGCGAATGGTGAAGCTGATGGGGATGCGGAACGGCCGCCGCTCATGCAGCGCGTCGAGGTATTCGCGGCGGGCCTGATCGGCCGATTTGAGGCCGGTCGACTGCCGCAACAAGGACGGCGCGCCCACCGAAGCTGGCAGCGTGCGGCTCCAGACGATAGGCAGATCAGGCGTCAGCCGGGTGATGCGCGCCCGCAGCACGAGCCAGGCGCCCTCGGCGGCAAAGTCGATGAACAGCCCATGCCGCGCCCCGATGCCACCGAGCCGATCGAGCGCCTCCGGGTTGTCGAAGCCGCGCGAGATCACGGTGCCCTGTTTGCCCGAATGCACCATCACCGCTTTGCAGGCCGGGCAGTCCGCGAGCACGACCCGCGTATTCGGGTGGGCCAGCAGCAGCTCGGCCAGGTGGTTCTCGACCAGCCCGGCGAGCCCGGTGCCGAGCCCAACCGGCACGGTCACATCGGCGATGAAGACCGGCGTCTCGGCGGCGAATGGCGGGGCCTGCACCCATTGGTAGACCAGCTCGTCGAGCAGGTTGAACGCGGTCAGCTGCACCTCGCCCGCCACCTCGCGGCGCAGCTTTTCCAGCTCGACCTGCTCGGCCTCTTCGGCGGTCAGCGCCCACGCCGCCGTGGGCAGCGCCGCGAGGCACAAAATGAGGCTGAGAGGGCGCATCAACGCAGCCAACGCCAGCGCCCATCGGCGCAGACGCCCACATGCAGCATCGTCTCGCGCGGATCGCGCAGCACCACCGCCATCAGCGCGTCGTCGGGGCGCAAGCTGCCCGCGGCGGCGTAACGCGCGCAGACCAGCGGATAGGCGCGCTCCGGTTCGACGGCGCCGATGACCTCGATATCGCCCGCCGCCAGCGCCGGCGCGCGGTCCGAGGCGTGCAACCCGCGATCGAGCAAGGCGTTTTTCACCGCGAAGCTGATCTTCTGGCCCACCGCCACCTCGGGGTGGAAGACCTCGACCAGCCACGT
>JAGQJJ010000949.1 GCA_020430675.1 Myxococcales bacterium | reverse complement strand
CCAGGTCGCCTGGGCCGCCACTGAGCAGGTCGCCAGCAGCCACGCCGCGCCGCCGGTGACCGACCAGGCCGAAGGATCGACCGCCGTGGTCAGGTCGGGCGCCGACCATTGCCACTCGAAAGGACCGCTCGCCCGCGCGCGGCGGCCGGCCGCCAACCAGACATCACCGTCCGAAAAATGCACATCAACTCGGGCATTTGCGTCGGCGAGTACCTCATCGACCGCGCGCGCGCGCAATGTCATGCGCAGAGCGCGCCACCGCCCCTGCGCGTGCGCATCGACGTGCCAGCGGTCGTGAAAAAGCGCGGCCACGCCGCCTTCGAGAACGGAACCCTCGGCGCGCAATCCGAGGCCCGCGAGCCAAGGAACCGTCGGATTGGGGCCAAGAGCTGCGGCGCGACGGCCAAGCCGCAACTCGGCGCCACCGTGTTCGCCGAGCGGGGCGCGCAGGGTGCCGCCATCGAAGTGAAACGCCCGCCCGCCGGGTCCGTTGGCCATTTGTCGACCGACGACAAAGCCCGTCGCGGCGCCCTGCCCGATCCAGGCCTCATCGACCCGCAGCCCTGTTTGCGCCTCGGCGCGGGCGGCGTCGATGAGCTCGTCGCCGTCGCCAGCCAGATCGTGCCGCCCGGTCACCTGAAGCGCACCGCGCCAACGCGGTGCGGGCATGTCGCGCGCGCTCAGCCGCCAACGGTGCATCAGGTCGAGATCCGTGGTGTGGCCGCGACGGGCACCTTGCAAGGCCAGCGTCGCCTGCAAATCGTATCGCGGCGCCGGAGCCGCGCCCTTTGCCAGGGGCACATCGGTTGGCCGCAGCGGCGCTTCGGGGAGCGCGATCGGCACCGTCAGCATCTGGCCCGGCGCAACAAAAACCACCTGCGCAAACACCGGGCGCCCGTCGCGCAACAGCTCGACCAGATGCAACCCGGGCGCGAGCGACAACTCGGGCAGCGGCACATGGCCCACGGGCCGCCGATCGACCGCCACCGTCGCCCCATAATGCGGCGAGGCGATGCGCACGGTGCCGTCGGGCGGCGAGGCCAGGAGGGCGAGGGCGAGCAGGGGCCACACGGCCGCACGTTACCTCATCTCGCGTCGCCCGAGATCGGCTCATGGTTGACGGTCAACACCACCTGCATTAGCTTCGCGATCAGCGACCTGTGTCGGCCCGATGAGGAGTCCATGCCGAGCATCATCAACAAGACCAGCGCTGCCCAGCGTCTGGCTCGTACCATCGCGTCGGACATCTTGCTCTACAACAAGGACAAGATTCCCGAGGGGCTGAAGAACGACAACCTCTTCGATCTGCTCGCCGATGAGATCGCCGAGGGCCACAAGCACTTCGGCGAGCGGGTGGACGCCGGCCTGCGCGAGAAGCACAACTTCCTTGAGCGCGCGCTCGTCGACGTGCTGATCCACCGCAGCGCGCACCATCCCACCGACATCTGGTAAGCCCGATCGCGTCGTTTGCGCTCGACGTCCCGCCGGACGCCGACGGGGTTCGCCTCGATCGCTTTCTGGCCGACCGCTTGCCGGACCACAGTCGGAGCCGCCTTGCTGAGTGGATCCGCGAGGGCCATGTGCTCGTCGACGGCGCTGCGCGCCGTCCGAGCGCTTTGGTGATCGCTGGCCAGCGCGTTGACATCGCGCCGCCCGCGCCCCCGCCCAGTGAAGTCATCCCGCAGCCGGTGCCGGTCGAGGTGGTCTTTGCCGACGACGCGGTGATCGTCGTCGACAAGCCCGCGGGCCTCGTCGTGCATCCGGGCGCCGGCAACCCCGACGGCACGCTGCTCAACGGCTTGCTGCATCGTTTTGCCAACCTGTCGCCCGTGGGCCTGCCCGAACGGCCGGGCGTGGTGCATCGCATCGACGCCGGCACCTCGGGCCTGCTGGCCATTGCGCGCACCGAAGCCGCCCATCTTCATCTGGCGCGCCAGTTCGCCGAGCACACCGTCGAGCGCCGCTATCTGGCCCTCGTCTGGGATCAGGGCCTCGAAGACTCTGGCCGCATCGAGAGCCTGCACGCCCGCGACCCGCGCGATCGTCGGCGCTTCACGGGCCGAACGGGCCATGGCCGCCCCGCGCTGACCCATTGGCGCGTCCTGCGCCGCCTGCCGCCCTGCGCATGGGTCGAGGTGCGCCTCGAGACCGGCCGCACGCATCAGATTCGGGTGCACTTCAGCGAAGCCGGCCACCCATTGTTGGGCGACGCGACCTATGGACGCCCTCGGCGCATCGAGCGACCCGCGTTG
>JAGQJJ010000948.1 GCA_020430675.1 Myxococcales bacterium | reverse complement strand
CGAACCCGAAGGCGTAGCAGCGCTACGCCAAGCGGTGAGGAACGCGGCCGCTGGCGGTGCATCGCCTGGCGCAGCAGGGGGACTTTCCTCGGGTGCTGCCTCCGATGGTACACCTGAGGCCGTGCGTTGCTCCATCCCCCTGTTGCTCTGCGGGGCGTTCGCCACCGCCCACGCCGAGCCGCCCGACCTGCGCTGGACGCTGACCAGCACCGTGCTCGGCCTGGTCGAGCGCAACCGGCCCGACGCCGAGGTGGCGCTGGCCGATGGCCCCGGACTCGACACCAAAGGCTACCTCAGCCCGCGCCTCGACGATGAAGCGGTGCTGTTCTACGCCGGCGCCGGGCTCGACGCACAGGTCTCGAACTGGCTGAGCGCCTTTGCCGCCTTCGACACCGGCCTGATGGGCGAGCGCGACGGCGAATGGCGCAGCAACGGGCGACCCATGGAAGACGAGGTGCGCGACACGTGGCTCTTGCGCTCGCTGGGCATCGAGCTGCTCGAACCCGATGAAGGCCGCTTCGGGCTGACGCTTGGCAAACAGCGCATCTCGATCGGACAGGGCCTCATCTTCGACGAATACGCCCTGGGCGGCGAAGCGACGGTCAGCGGCGAGGTCTTCTCGGCCACCGCGGGCGCGTGGTGGCCGGGACGCGGCATCGAACCGAGCGGCTGGCCCATGCTCACCGCCACCGCGCGCTGGCAGCCCGATCCGTTCACCACGCTGAGCGTCTACGGCCTGTGGACGCGCCTCGACGGCGAGCGCGGTGAGCAGCTCGCGCATGACGTGGTCGACCGACGCCTGCTGGCCCGGCAACGCGAACTGGAGCGCCAGATCGCCGGCCTGCCGCTGGCCGAGCTGCTACTGCGCGAGCAGGCCGAGCAAGCGCTGGCGCTGGTCGATCTGTGCGTCGATCCAAACGTGGTGCTCGACCCGTGGTGGCTCGGCACGCGCCTCGACATGCTGCTCGACGGTCACGTGATCGGCTTGGGCGCCGCGCTCGGCGGCGGCGGCGGCACCATCGACCTCGACCGCCGCCACACCGCCGAGTGCGCCGCCCGCGAAGAGATCGTGCCCGACCGGCTGCGCGACCTGCTCGATGGGCTGCTCGGCAGGTTCGACGACCGCGAGATCGACCTCAGCTCATTTGCCATCGACGCTTATTGGCGGGCGCATATCCGCGACTGGCTCTACCTGGGCGCGTATTTCGTCTGGATGAGCGGCGATGACATCAGCGACGACGACTTCGACGTCTTCCTCGCGATCGCCCCGTTCCTGCCGCGCCCGGCGCTGTTCTTCGGCAGCGGCCTGGGCTCGGGCCTGGCGGGGCGGGCGGCCAACGCGGCCGGCTATGAAGCCCGCGGCGTGATCGCGCCCGGCCTGACCGCGCTCGTGGTGCCGGTCGACGAAGCCGAGATCAACCTCTCGGCGGGGCCGATCTTCTCCGATGTTGAGAACCAGAACGGCGGCCGACGCTACGGCGACGAGCTCGACGTGCGCGTCGCCTGGCGCCCCGACCCGCGCCTGCGCCTCAGCGGCGAGATGGCCGCGCTGCTGCTCGGCGACTTCTTCGCCGATCGCGCGGTCTGGTGGCGCGCTTCGCTCTCGATCGACGGATTCCTGCCATGATCACCGCAACCCGCGCGGCCCAGAGGTGTTGACGTGCTCATGAGGTGGCTGATCTGGCTGGTGCTGCTGGCCCCCGACGCCGGGCCGCCGCCCGCCGCGAGCCCGCCGCCGCCACCGCCGCCCGCGCCCGACGGCGAGGTGATCGATGAGCTCGACCTGCTGGAACACCTCGAAATGATGCAGGATCTCGACCTGCTGATGGATGAGACGTGAGCCCCGAAGACGACGACGACGCCGAGCTGATGTGCCGCGCCCGCGACGGGGACGCCGAGGCCTTCGCCGAGCTGTTTCGCCGCTGGCGCCGCCCGATGGTGCGCTTTGCGGTGCGTTTTGTCGGCGCTCAGGACCGCGGCGAGGAGCTGGCGCAGGACATCTTCCTCAAGATCTACCGCGCCCGGGCCCGCTACGAGCCGCGCGAGCCGTTTCGCGCCTATATCTTTCGGGTCGCCACCAACCACTGCCTCAACGAAGTGCGCCGCGCCGAGTACCGCAGCAAGCCGGTGGCGGTCGAAGACCTGCCGCGCGAGCCGGCCGACAAGCGCCGGGCCGACGCCACCGACCTGGTGCACGCCGCCGAGGTGCAGCGCGCGGTGCGCAGCGCGGTGGCCGGCCTGCCCGATACCCAGCG
>JAGQJJ010000947.1 GCA_020430675.1 Myxococcales bacterium | reverse complement strand
GGGCGCGCAGGCGGCTGAACCAGACATACGGATCGGGGGTGGTGAACACCGTGGCCCCGCCCGCCAGCGCGAAGGTGCACGCGCCCTGCCGGATGGCATCGGCCGCCTGGTGCAGCGCGACCAGCGACGCGCTGCACGCGGTGTCGATGGTGATGGCCGGCCCCTCAAGCCCCAGGCAATAGGCGATGCGACCCGATGCCATGCTGAAGCTCGACCCGAGCATCGGCAGCGCGTCGACCGCCTCGCTGGCCCGAGGCAGACGCTCGGCGTAATCGGCGTGCAACAGACCCACAAAGACCCCGGTGTCGCTGCGATCGGGCGCGTCAGGGGCGAGGCCGGCCCGCTCAAAGACCTCCCAGGCCAGTTCGAGCAGGATGCGTTGCTGCGGATCAAGCGCCCGGGCCTCGCTGGGGCTGAGGTGAAAATGCGCCGGGTCGAAGAGATCGATGCCATCGAGGAACCCGCCCCGCGTCACATAGGTGCGACCAGCGGTCTCGGGGTCGAGGTCGAAGAGCGCCTCGATGGCCGGCCACCCGCGGTCATCGGGAAAGTCGGTGATGGCATCGCGCCCATCGTGCAAGAGCGACCACAACGACTCGGGGCTGTCGACGGCCCCTGGAAAGCGGCAGCTCATCGACACGATGACGATGGGATCGGTGGTCACCGCCTTCGACTGCGCGTCATCGGACGCGATCGTCTCGGCAGACACCGCCTCGGCGCCCGCCAGGGTCCGGGCCAGCGCCCGGGGCACCGGATGGTCGAAGAAGAGGGTCATCGGCACGGGTCGTCCGAGCGCCGCTTCCAGCGCGCCGGCCAACGCCGCCAGCAGATTGGAGTCAAAGCCCAGCTCGGTCAGCGGACGGTCGACGTCCACCTCCTCGGGGCGGTCGAGCAAGAGCAGGCCCGCCGCGAGCTCGCGGATGAGGTCCAGGGCTTCACGCGCCGTCGCGCCGTTGGTCGGGGCCTGGGGCGCGGGCGTCGCAGGGGCGGCCGAGTCGCCGCGAGCGGTCGCCAGCACTGGGAGCGCGCCGTCTTGCAGCAGGCGCCGCGTCTCGCGCCGGCGCAGCTTGCCGCTGGTCGTGCGCGGCACCGCGCCGGGCGGCACGAGCGCCATGACCCCAGGGCGAAGGCCGTGCTCGGCCAGCGCCCGCCACATCGCGCCAAAGACCGCCTCAGGGTCGCCGACCTGCGCGTTGCGAACCTCGGCGACCAGCGCCACCTCTTCGCCCGGCGCCCCCTCCACCGAAAAAGCCACGGTGCCGCCGGGGCGAATCGCCGGGTGGGTTCCAGTGACGCTGGCCTCCAGATCCTGGGGCGCGTGGTTCTGACCCCGGATGATCAGGATCTCCTTGATGCGACCGGTCACAAAGAGGCGGCCATCGCGCAGAAAACCCAGGTCGCCAGTGCGCAGCCACGGCCCGTCGCCGTCGGCGGTGCGCGCCGCGAAGGTCTCGGCGGTGACTTCGGGCGCGTCCCAGTAACCAAGGCCCACCGAGGGCGAGCGGACCCATACCTCGCCGATGTGATCGGGCGGCAGCGCGCGTCGGCTCGATGGATCGACGATGCGCAGCGTGGTGCCCTCGGCCGGGCGGCCACAGCTCGCCAACTCGATCGCGCGGGCCGTGCGCTCGGTCGCCTCGACAACCCGGTGCCGCGCCAACGCCTCGCCGTCGAGGCGCAGGTATTCGCGCCGCCGGCCCGCCTGCTCGCCGGTCAGCTTGGCCGTCGCTTCCGACAGGCCCCACGAGTGCGAGAAGGCCTCGCGCCGAAAGCCCAGCGCGGCAAACGCATCGAAGAATGCCTCTTCGCTCTGACGCCGCACCGGCTCGGCGCCGTTGAGCGCCATGTGCCACGACGACAGGTCGACCCCGTCGAGCGCCCGCCGATCGGCGCGGGCGGCCGTGATGGCATAGGCCGTATCGGGGGCGATGCTATGGGTCGCCCGATAGCGATGAATCGCGCGGAGCCAGCGGTCCGGGCGCCGGGCGAAGTCGGCCGCCGCAAACGACACCCCGTGAAAGCCGCTCCAGACCGGCATGCTGATGCCGTAGACCAGACCCAGATCATGAAAGGTGGGCACCCAACTGACCATCACGCTGTCACGGGTGGGGCGGTAGGTCTCTTCGATGGCCCGGCAATTGGCGGCCAGGTGCCGATGGGTGAGCATCACCCCCTTGGGTTCGGCGGTCGAGCCGCTGGTGTATTGCAGATAGGCCAGCGCGTCGGGGTCGTCGTTGAACCCATCGTCGACCATGAT
>JAGQJJ010000094.1 GCA_020430675.1 Myxococcales bacterium | reverse complement strand
ATGCGCCGACGCCGGCCCGTCACCGCCGATGCGCCAGGTCAGGGGGTTCGTGCAAAGCGCCGGCCCGCTGCGCGTGTTCTGCGTGCTGGCGATGCACTGCGACAGCGTCTTCGAACCGCAGGCCCCGCCCGGCGCCGCGCCCTCCCGCGCGGTGGCCCAGCTGATCACGCAGCCGGTCTGGCCCGGCGCAGCGCAGAACTCCAGGTGCGCGAAGGTATCGCGCCCGACAAACTCGCCCAGAAGATAAGCCGCGACCATGCGCTCGGCCAGCGGCTTGCCGTCGATGCGCTCGCGCAGCACGGCGACCAGATGTTCTGCGCCCTGGCTATGGCCGACCAGGATGAAACGCCGGCCATGGCTGCGGTCGGCGATGTACTGGTCAAACGCGGCCAGCACGTCGCGCCGGGCGGCGGCGATCACCGCGTCGGCGTCGCCGGACAGGTCGTCGGCGTAGGTGATCAGGCTGGCCTGCCGATAGCGCGGCGCAAAGATGGCGCCCGCGTAGTTGAAGGCCGATGCCTGCCAGCGCAGCGCTTCGTCGACCCCCAGATTCACGGCCATGTCATCGAGCGGCCCGTTGGCCGTGGCCAGCGTCTCGATAAAGGTCGTCGGGTGCACATAGAAGACATCGACGGCCGCCGAGCCCTGCCGATCGACCAGCGTCTCGCGCAGCGCCTCGGGCACCGAGCCGGGCGCCGGCACCGAGTCCGCGTCATCGACCTTGTTGGGCAGCGCCGCCCAATAGGCGTCATCGGCGTAATCGAGCGGCGTCGACGGCGGATCCGCCTCTTCGCAGCCCGAGCACCCCGAGGCCAGCGCGGCCAGCGCGACAAAGAGCAGGTGGGAGAGCAGGCGCGCCATCGTTCAGAACCGCTCGGTCGTGCCCGGCGTCATGAAGTGCGCCTTCGAGAAGCCCTCAAACGCCTTCTTCACCGTGGCTTCATCGGCCAGCACCGGCCACGTCCCGAAGTGCATCGGGATGACCACATCGGGCTTGAAGTACTTCTCGATCGCCAGCCGCGCCACCGTCGGGTTCTGGTTGTAGGGCCCGCCGCCGGCTTGCAGCAGGATGATGTTCGGGTGGTGGATCTCCTGGATGAGCGCCATGTCGCCGAAGATCCAGGTGTCGCCGGTGTGATAGAGCCGCCGGCCGTCGGCAAACTCGATGACAAAACCCAGCGGCCGCCCGCTCGGCTCGCTGCCGTGCATCGCCGGCACAAAATGCACCTTCACGTCGCCCACCGCGATCTCGCCGCCCACATTGCCGCCGAGCTTCTGCGCGTCGGGCAGCTCGAGCTTGCTGACATACATCGCCACGCCGATCACCTTGGCCCCGCTGGCCTTGGCGATGTCGACCGCGTCCGCCGCGTGGTCGAAATGCGAGTGCGTCACCAGGATGGCGGTCGGCTTGTAGTCTTCGATCTTCTTGCGCGCCGCCGGCGTGCTCGGGTTCTGGCGGATGAAAGGGTCGATGAGCAGCGTGGTCTGGCCGCTCGGCGAGGTGACGAGGAAGGTGGCGTGGCCCAGCCAGGTGATGTCGATGCCCGGCTTGTCGGCGTGGCCGAGGGTGGGCAGCAGAAGGGCGACGAGCAGGGCGAGCAAGCGCATTTGGACCTCCGGTCGGCGCGTGGTGCGGTGATGCTACCGCAACGCGCCGCCGAGCGGAGCCCCCCGCCGGCTCACGGCGTCAGCGCAAAGCAGTAGAAGCCGCCGTAGCCGCCGCCGCAGCCCACGCAATCGCCCGAGCCCGGGCCGTTCTGGATGAGGTTCACGCCCGGCGCGCAGCCGTGCGCCGTGTGGTCGGCGATCCATTGGAGGCCGCTGCGGTTCGAGCGCGGCCAGGTATGCCCGCACATGACCAGATTGCGGCCGACCTGCCCGCTGGCGCTCGTCCAGTCATTGCACGTCGATTGCAGGTTGGGGCTGTTGAGGCGGCCCTGCCGGTTCGAGCCGGTCAGCGTGTCGTGGCTGTCGCCGAGCACCGAGCTGGGCACGCCGAACTCATCGCACAGGTCGTTGACCGCCTGCGGATCGCCCGCGGGTCGGGCGCCCATCAACCCCTGGATGTTATTGGCGATCAGGCGCCCGTTGGCGTCATACCAGGGCCCTTCACCGATGCGGTCGATCGCGTGCACCGGCTGGCCGTCCGGGCCGGCGGTCACGCTGAGGAAGGCGCGCCAGGTCTTGTGGCCCGCGCCGACGCCGGTGGCGATGGTCTGGCAGATTTCGTCGGCGCCCTCGAGGCCGCCGAGGTCACCGCCGAAGCCGTCTTCGCTGCCCGACAGCTCGCGCATCGCCTGCAGGCTGGTGACAAAGAAGCTGAACAGCCGCTCGGGCTGCGGCTCGGCGTCCGGTTCGGGCGGCGCCATGTCGACCTCGACGACCACGTCCATGTCGGCGGGCGGCGACGCCGCGTCTTCTTCGACCGCCTGATCGAGCGGTTGCACCTCGGCGTCATCGACGGGCGGCGTGGCATCGTCGCCCGAAGCGGCGTCTTCGTCGACGACGGGCCCGCGATCGGCGGTCGGCGCCGCGTCGTGCTCGGGCTGCGGCGTGGCGTCGAGCTCACCGCCGCCGCCGTCGGGCAGCAGCGCGCCATCGGCCGGCGTCTGGCCCGTATCGGGTCCGCCGCCGGTGCCCGAGTCGTCGTCGCCACAAGCCAAGAAGAGCAGTGAGGCGAGGGCGGCCATCACGAGCAGGGGAAGCGTAGTACGCATTTTGGTCTTCTCACTCCGACCAGGGGTCATTGACACGTCAGGTCCGGCTGACACCGTTGCCCATCGGGGCAGTCTTCATCGCCGGCGCACGAGACGAGGCCGGGAATCTCCACATCGAGCACCGCGACCGAATCGACCCGAAGCTCGACGCAACCTTGTGCGATCGCCGTTGAGTCCACGGTGCGGCGGGTGATCACCACCGTCGGGAAGCCGGAGAAGCCCAGCTCGAGCAGCCGGTCGATCAGCGAGGCCGGGATGGCGAAGGCGCCGTCGTCGGCGGTGATGCACTCGATGCGGGCCGGCGTGCCGCCGTGGTTGGCGATGTTCAGCTCGATGTGCACCCGGCTGTAGGCGTCTTCGGCGGGCGGCGTCCAGACGAGCTGCGCCGGTTCGCCCGCGGCGAGGGGCAGCGTCTCGTTCATGACTTCGAGCGCCTCGATGCCGCGGCCGGTCAGGGTGAAAGGCTCGGGACCGTTGGCCGTGAGGCGGATCAGATCGCCGGGCGCAAACGCCGGGTGGGGCAGGGCGCCGCGGTTGGTATAGAACCAGACGGGCGCGCTGGCGGTCATCGAGACCGGCGCGGCCAGGCCCTCGATGTCGACGGTGCCCACGTCCATGTTGACCGGTAGCGGCACGCAGCCGTTGGGGCCGCAGGTGCTGCCGCGCTCGCAGCCGGGGTCGCAGAACAGCGTCGGCGGCTGCACCAGGCGGCAGTCACCCTCGCTGGCGGTGGTCATGAAGACCTGGTTCGGCGTCACCGAGTCGGCCACCTGGCCCTGCACGCCGGTGAAGTCGGCCGCGCGCTCGATGACAAAGCCGCCAATGGACGTTTCGAAGCTGCACGGTGCATAGAGCGCCGTGGGCGGGCCCACGCCCTCGTCGGGTTCGGGCGGCGCCGCGTCTTCGCCGGGCGCAGCGTCTTCACCTGTCGCCGCGTCGGGTTCGGCGGCGTCAGGGCCGGCGTCGATCGACGGGCCGTCGGGCATCGCTTGATCCGCGGGCGTCATCGCCGCGTCGACCGTGGCGTCATCGCCATCATCACAGGCGCCGATCAGCGCCGCGGTGAGCAGAAGCGCGAACCATCTCATCGGTAGGGCCTCGCCTGTTTCAGGTAGAGCTGCGGCGTGCCGGTCGGCTGGTCATCGAACTTGAACTCCACGTCCATCGCCCACCAGGTGTAGTTGTCACCGGCACGTGGGGCGTAGATCGGGGTGAAGAACCGATGCAGCGTCTCGAGCGCCTGACCCAGCTCGAACGTCTGCGCCGGGGTCAGCACCGTCTGGCCGTCGGCCACCTGATTGGAGTGCGACAGAAACGTGACCGGTTGGTCCGCGCGATCGAAGAAGTACAGGAACTGGTCGGTGCTGACCCCGGCCGGCGGCTGCACCACCGAGGTCTCGCCCGCCTGCACGTTCACGTAGAACGCGGGCTCAAGCCCCGACTGGTCGAACGGGTTCTGCGTCAGCGCCACGCCGTTGGCCTCTTCGTCGGGATACGAGCGGTGCACCAGCAGCGCCATGCCCACCGCAAGATGGTCGATGCTGCGATAGCTGCGCTCTTCGAAGGCGCGGAACGACCACACGCTGGCCCACACCTTCTTCACCGCCTCGTCGACCGGATCATCCGGGTCATCGGGGTCGCCGCTCTTTGAGGTGTACAGGCCGGCGCCGGTGAAACCCTCCAGGTCTTCGGCGTTGGTGCTCGACCGAAAGCGCATGCGCGTGCCGGGGAACTCGGCGCGAATCTTTGCGATCAGCATGGCTTCAAAGTCGGGGTCGAGCGGCGCGTCTTTCATGGCCTCGCGCAGTTCATCGAGGCGGGCGTCGCGCACCGCCGGGTCGTCGGTGAACGCGGGGTCTTCGAGCAGCGCCCGCACCTGGGCGTCGAAGCCGTTCTGCTCCATGAACTGGAAGTAATGATGCACCGGCACCGCAAACGCGGGCGGCACCGGCAGGCCCTCGATCTGGCGCAGCACGCCGTAATGGGCCGCCTTGCCGCCGATGGCGCGCGTCGCGGCGCGGATGGCTTCGCGCACGTCGGGCGCGTCGAGGTCGACCATATCGGCCACATCGACCAGATCGACCACGTCGCGATCGAGGCCGGGCAACTGCACCTCGTCGGGTTTGTTCTCTTCCCACCAGGCGTCGGCGACCGCTTGCGGCACTTCTTCGATCTCATAGTCGAGCAGACCCACGCGCAGGCGCACCCAACGGCCGTCGAGCGCGCGCAGCTGCTCATTGGTGAAAGCGTTGCGCAGCGCCATGTTCGGCGTGCCGCGATTCTTCGAGAGCACGTTGATATGCGACAGCGGCGTCTGGAACTGCTCGGTGATGATGCCCATCACGACCGAGATGTCATTGGGCACGCGGTCAAGCACCGGGATCTCGCGGAACGAGAGGTACTCATCTTCGAGCTGCGCAGCGGTGATGAAGCGCAGGCGGCCATAGCTCTCGGCCACGTTGAGCGGCTGATAGTCGATGCCGGCGAACAGCGCGTCGGTGGTCATCACCGGCACGTCGGCCGGCAGGTTTGCCGACTCGGCTTCGATCGACGCCGAGGTGGGGTGGAAGAACAGGCGGTCGCCGAACCAGGCGTTGGCGGCGATGGTCTGGAACGCGGCGGCGATCATGTCGGCCGAGGCCGTGTCGTACGGCGCGATCTCGTAGCAGTAGACGTCGAGGTCTTCGTACCAGGTGACCGCGCCCAGCAGAAAGCGCCGCGAGGGCGAGGAGTACTCGGTGGCGTTGAACGCGGCGAGCATGGGCACGATGGGCAGGCCCTGGCCCGAGAGATGCGCCGAGGCAAACTCCCAGTGAATGCCGTAGTGGTGCGTGTTCTGGAAGTAGAGCGCGTCGCCGTCGACCCGGTCGATCACCGTCTTGAGCGAACGCGCGCCGGGGATGGTGGCGTCGAGCGGCGGGGAAGCGAGGGTGATGAAGTCTTCGGCGCAGCCGAGCTGCTGGAGGAAGGGCGGGTCGACGTCGACCGGGTTGGTGCAGGCCCATTGCTGGGCGGCATCGGGCGTCGCGTCGGCGGGGGTCGCGGCGTCGGCGGCGGGATCGGCGTCGGCCATCGCCGCGGCGTCGACGGCGGCGTCGGCGGTCTGCGCGGCGTCGGGCACCGCGGTCGAGGCATCGTCGTCACAGGCCGCCACCCCGGCGAGCACGAGCAGCGAGAGCAGGGGGCGCAAGGCAGGGCGAGTGTGCATCGGACTCCTCGGTGATCGTTGAGACAGGCCTGCGGGGCGAGGCATGCCGGGTAGAGGCTCCGAAGCAAACCATGTGCCATTTGTGTGACGTTCGCTGGCGCACGGCGGAGGTGCCAAGCGCGCCTGACACCGTCCACCCGGATTGACAGCCAGCGCCCAGCGGGGCAGGGGCTTCACTGACAGCACACTTTTTGCTCTTTACGCCGGCTGTGCGCCTGCGCTAGAAGGCGGGCGTGATGACTGAATCGTCATCTTGACGAGGACAACATGGTGGCCGCCCGAACACGCCGTGACGACCCTCCGCGCCGTCCCGCGTCCGATACGCAACCCGGCATCGATCGCGCCGACGCGCTGTTGCAGGCGCTGGCCGCCGACACCGCCGTGGTCGCCCGCGAGATGGCCGACGCGCTCGACCGCGCGGTCTGGCCCTCGGCGCAGCGGTTGATGCATCGGCTGGGCTCACGGCTCGACGCGCTGCGGGGCCGCCTGGCGCTGCAGACGCCGGTCGCCCCGCCCATGCTCAGCGGTGATCTGGCCCAGATCGGGCTCATGCCGCTGCTCGAGTTCCTTCGCCTCGATCGCCACTCCGGCCGCCTGGTCGTCACCTCGCGGCTCGGCCAGGCCATCCTGGAGCTGGTGCAGGGGCGCCTGACCGGGGCGCGCACGACCGGCACCGCCGATCTGGAGAGCCGGCTGCTCGATCAGGGTCTGGTGGCGGTTGAAGCGATGGAGGCGGCGCGCGCGCAGGGCGGTCCGCTGGTGCGGGCGCTGCTCGATCGTGGGCTGGTCGACGCCAACGGGCTGCGGCCGGTGGTCAGCGAGCAGGCGGCCGACGCGCTGACCGAGATGCTCGCCTGGGATGATGCGCGTTTTGTCTTTCATCGCTCGGCCGACGACCAAGAGGTTCCTCTCGCGGTCGACACCGGGTGGCTCACGCTTGAGGTCGCGCGTCGGCTCGATGAGGCCGATCGCAAGGGCCCGCGCCGGTATCAGTAGCGAAGCAGCGATCGCAGGGCGTCGGTCACCCGCTCGCGGGGGGCGTGCAGCGCTTCAAGCGCTCGGCTGAACGGCACCGGCGTATCGAGCGCGCCCAGGCGCATCACCGGCGCGTCGAGCCACTCGAAGGCCGCGTGACCCAGCGTCGCGGCGATCTCACCCCCAAATCCACCGGTCAACGGGGCCTCGTGCAAGACCAGGGCGCGGCTGGTGCGTCGCACCGACGCGACGACGGTCTCCACATCCCAGGGCAGCAGCGTGCGCAGGTCGATGACTTCGATCTCGATGTCTTCGGCGGCGAGCGCGGTCGCCGCGTCGATGGCCCAATGCACGCCGACGCCGTAGGTGACGACCGAGGCATCGCGCCCCGGGCGGGCGATCGCGGCGCGGCCGAGCGGCATTGGCGCGTCGCCAGCGGGCACCGGGCCCTTCACCGCGCGGTAGAGCGCTTTGTGTTCGAGGAACAGCACCGGGTTGGGATCGCGGAACGCGGCGAGCAGCAGGCCCTTGGCGTCGGCGGGCGTCGCGGGCGCGACGACCTTCAGGCCGGCGACCTGGGTGAACCAACCTTCGATCGACTGCGAGTGGAACGGGCCGGCGCCGACGCCGCCGCCGTGCGGGGCGCGGATGACCACCGGCACCGGCGCGCCCCAGCGGTAATGGGTGCGGGCGAGGTTGTTGACGATCTGGTTGAAGCCACAGGTGATGAAGTCGGCGAACTGCATCTCGACCATCGGGTGATGGCCCGCGAGCGCGAGGCCGAGCGCGCAGCCGAGGGCGCCCGACTCGATGATCGGCGTATTGCGCACCCGGTCGGGGCCGAACTCGGCGAAGAAGCCTTCGGTGACCTTGAAGACGCCGCCGTACTCGGCGATGTCCTGCCCGAGCAGCACCACGGTGGGATCGGCGCGCATGGCTTCGCGCAGCCCGTCGCTGATGGCGTCGATATAGCGCAGCTCGCGCGCGGGACCGGGCGCGCTCAGGGTCGGCGGGGCGATGGCGTAGACCGCCGCCTCTTCAGCGGCGGCGGTGGAGTCGGGCGCGGGCGCGGCGAGCGCGGCTTCGGCCTGGGCGCGGATCTGCTCGGTCAGCGTCTCTTTGAGCGCGGCCGCGTCTTCGGCGGTCAATACGCCGTCGGCGGCGAGGCGCGCTTCGAAGCGCGCCACCGGATCGCGCGCGGCCCACTCGGCAAACAGGTGCGGCGGCACGTAGGCCACGCCCGAGGCCTCCTCGTGGCCGCGCATGCGGAAGGTGAGGCACTCGAGCAGCGTGGGCCCCTCGCCGCGGCGGCCGCGCGCGGCGGCTTCGGCGACCGCGCCGCGAACGGCGAGCAGGTCGTTGCCATCGATCTGGAAGCCGGGCATGCCATAGCCGGCGGCGCGGTCGGCCAGCGCGGCGCAGGCGTACTGCTCATCGATCGGCGTTGACAGGCCGTACTGGTTGTTTTCGATGAGGAAGATGACCGGCAGGCGCCAGACGGCGGCCAGGTTCATCGCCTCGTGCACGTCGCCCTCGCTGCTGGCGCCGTCGCCGGTGAAGGCCAGCGCGACGCGGTCTTCGCCGCGCAGGCGCGCAGCCAGAGCCAGGCCGCAGGCGACGGGCAGCATGGCGCCGAGGTGACTGATCATGCCCACCAGGTGGTGGTCGAGGGCGCCGAAGTGAAAGCTGCGGTCGCGGCCCGCCGTGTAGCCGCCCTCGCGGCCCAGCAGCTGGCGGAACAGGCGGTCGAGGTCAAGGCCGCGGGTGGTGAAGACGCCCAGGTTGCGATGCATGGGCAGCACGTAGTCGTCGGGTCGCAGGGCCGCGGTGGCGCCGACGGCGACCGCCTCCTGGCCGATGCCCGAGAACCACTTGGACAAACGTCCCTGCCGCAAGAGCAACAGCATGCGCTCCTCGATGACGCGGGGCAGGACGAGCGCGCGGTGCAGCGCGCGCAGCTCTTCGGCGGTGGGGGGCGACTTCATGGCGGCAAGGTAGCCGGGTCGGGCGGCGCGGGGAAGCGGGTCAGCTTCGCGGGGGCTTCGCAGCCGGCGGTTCGGACTCGGCGCGGGTGCGCAGCGCCTCGCGGCAGGCGTCGCAGCCACCCACGTGCCGGCTGAGCCACGAGCTGCTCAACAGGCGGCCGTCAGCGGCGGCGGCGAGGATCTTCGGCGTCAGTTGCAGCGGGCATTCGGAAGGCTTCACCGCGCGCCTCGGGACCAGTTGGCCGTGAATTGACTAGGGATCGAAACGGGCGATCTGGCCGCGCGGGCGCGCTTTTTACGAGATCGTCAGAGCCAGTCGCCGAAATGGCTGGCCGAGAAGGGCGTGGCGTGGCGCACGTTGACGCTGGCCATGACGCGACCCATGCGGCGGCCGAGCGCCAGGACGGCGGGCTGGCTGGTGCCGCCCTTGAAGACGGCCACGCCTTCGGCGACCAGACGTTCGAGGACGCGCCGGTAGGCGGTCTTGACCACGCCCTGGCCCTGGATTTCGGGGTCGAGCACGAGGTCGAGGCCGCCGGTGGAGCCCCAGAAGGCGTTGCCGTGCTGGATGCCGAGGCCAATGAAACCCACCAGGCGGCCTTCGCGCAGGATGATCTCGTCGAAGCAGCGCCCTGCGGCCAGCTCGGCGCGCATGCCGGCGGCCTCGCGGGCGAGGAAGCGCGGGTCGGCGCCGAACCAGCAGTACTCGGGGTGGGCGGCGAAGATGCGGTGTTTGAGCGCGATGACCGGGTCGATGAAGGCCTCGGTGAGCGGTTGAAAGTCGAGGGTCGCGAGGTCGCGCGGGGGCGCATGCGCGGCCG
>JAGQJJ010000946.1 GCA_020430675.1 Myxococcales bacterium | reverse complement strand
GGGTCGAGCCCGAGGTGGCCCGCGTGCCGAGCCACCTCCCGGCCCCGGCGGCCTTCACCTGGAAGGAGCAGCGCTTCATCGGCGAGGGCCGCAGCGCCCTCGATGACAGCGTGCCGCGCTATCGCCTCATCCTCGGCGACTTGCACGAGGTGCCCGCGCATGTGCACCAGGTGCTGGCGAGCGATGGCTTCGTCGGGCGCCTCGCCTTCGACGCGGACGAAGACTACTCGGCCTATGTCGACAAGGTGCTTCGGTGGGAGAAGGCGCCGAGCGCGGCGCGCCAGCCCGCCGCCCGTCTCTATACCGTGCGCGATGGCACCGCGGCGACCACCGCGGGCGCCGAGCACCTCATGGGTGCCCTCAATGACAGCCTGCAGGACAAGTGGGCGATGGGCACCGTGCCGCTCTCGAGCCTTGAGAGCCACGGCGAGCGCGCACCCGATCGCGATGCCTTCGTGCGCGTGGCCCGACAGGTGGAAGCGGGCATCGTCTTCTCGCTGAGCCATGGCCTCGGCGCGCCGGACGACGGCTGGCAGGACGCCGATCGCATGTACCGGCTGCAGGGCGCCATGTCATTCGGCGACGATGGCTGGCTCGAAGGCCGCGATGTCGCCAAGGGCGCCTTTGCGCCCGGCAGCCTGTGGTTCATGTTCGCCTGCTTCGGCGCCGGCACGCCCGGCGAGAGCGCCTATCACCAATGGCTGAAGCTGTTGGCCGAAGAGGGCGAGAGCGACGCCCGCGAGGTGGCCGCGGTGCTCGAGTCCCTGCCCAAGCGCGTCGGCGGGCGCCCCTTCATCGCGCGGTTGCCCAAACAAGCGCTCGCCAACCCCGACGGCCCGCTCGGCTTCGTGGGACACATCGACCTGGCATGGACCTACAGCTTCCAACGCCTCGACCAGAAGGTGCGCGCGCGGCCGGGCAAGTTCACTGATCTGGTCAAGCACGCAGCGCGCACCGATCGTTTTGGCATCGCCTTCGACGCCCTCTACCACGGCCTCGTCGACGTCGACAGCCAGCTCAACGAGGTCCAGCGCGTCATCGAGCGCGGCGAGCAACCGCGCCTGAGCCGGGCCGATCGCGGGCATCTGTGGATGTTGCGGCAGGATCTGATGGGCTACGTGCTGCTCGGCGACCCGGCGGCGCGGCTGCCGCTCGCCAACACGGCCGAAGCGCCTCGACCGGTCGCCAGCGAACCCATCGGGGATCCGACCGAAGTCGAGGGTCTCGAAGACATCGAACATGCCATCATCGATGCCTTGCGCAACCCCTCGAAGATGGAGCAGACCGCCGAGATGTATGAGCTGGCGGCCTCGGACCTCAAGCGCTGGGCAGAGGCCTACCGCGCGGCCGGACGGCGGGCCCTCGCCGGATTGCTTCGCGGTCGGTGATCTGCGCCCCGCGGCGGCCTGGATTGGAATCGGCTTGAACCCCCCGAAGCGCGGTGCCACCTTCGTGCCGCCGCAGCAAGAGAGGCGACATGCCGCCGTGGTTGCAGACCGTGGGTCTGCTGGTCGCGTCGAACCTGTTCATGACCTTCGCCTGGTATGGCCACCTGCGCCATCTGCCCCACCGCGCCTGGTACGTGGCGGCGCTGGCGAGCTGGTCGATCGCGCTGTTCGAGTATCTGTTGCAGGTGCCGGCCAATCGCATCGGCTTTCAGGTGATGAGCCTGCCGCAGCTCAAGATCATCCAAGAGGTGATCACGCTGCTGGTCTTCATGCCGTTTGCGGTGCTCTACCTGCACCAGCCGCTCAAGCTCGACTTCCTGTGGGCCGGGCTGTGCCTGCTCGGCGCGGTCTACTTCATCTTCAGGAGCGGTTGAGGCGATCGGCGAGCCGGCCGATGCGGTCGGCCTCCCAGCGGGCGGCGCCGTTGATGGCGGTCTGCACGCTGTCGAGGATCTGCGCGACGCGCTCTTCCTTCTTGGCTTCGTCGAGGCGGGGGCCGCTTTCGGCCGCCTGGGTGGTGCGGCCCGCCCGTGCGCGCAGGACGCCCGACTCGGCGACGTCCCCGGCGGCGGCGGCCTCGGGCGTGGTCGGGTCGAGCGGCAGCTCTTCGACCACCACCGGCGCGCCGCCGGGTTGCAGCCAGTCCAGGTACGCCGCCTCGCGCACCATCGCTTCGGCCTCCTTGGCCTGCGGGGCGCGGTCGGCCGCCTGTTGCGTGTGGGTCAGCTCGTGGGCCAGCAGCGCTTCGCCGGTGGCGCGGTCGGGGCGGAAGCGGGTCGGGTCGAAGAAGACCTGCTTTGCGTGGGTGG
>JAGQJJ010000945.1 GCA_020430675.1 Myxococcales bacterium | reverse complement strand
GCTTGATCGTGCAGGTGTCCTCGGCCTCGCAGCGGATCCCGGCCGCCAATTCCGGCGAGAGCGAGCGGTCGACGGAGGGCCGGGGCGAGAGCGCGCCGTCGTCGGCCAGCATCTCGAGGCCGCGGGCCTTCATCACCGCTTCGGCGGCGCCGCCCTCGGCCATCAGCACGCCGAGCACCTCTTTGGCCGCCGTGGCCGAGAGGCGGCCTTCGTCGACCAGCCGCGCCAGGTGGCCCAGCTCGGCGCCGGCAAAGGGCAGCTCGGCGGCCGAGCGATCGCCCAGCTCGCCGAGGAGCACGTTCACCGCCCATTTGGCGACCGAGGCGGCGTCGGCATAGGCGGCGACCGCGGCGGCGAAGAGCTCGGCGAGGCCGAGATCGGCGGTCAAGAGGTCGGCCGACTCGGCGTCGAGGCCCAGTTCGTCAGCGAACTTCGCGTGCAGCGCCGCCAGCGCGGGGTCTTCGGCCCGCGCCGCGGCCCGCACCTGCGCCGCGGTGCGCTTGTTGGGGCGGCTGCTGCTCTTGGCCTTCTCGACCGGCGCCTCGTCTTCAACCGCCGCGTCGGCCGTCGCGTCGGCGGTGGCCTTGGCCCACGAGTCGCGCAGCTCGATGATGCGGTTGAACACCAGCGCGTCGGCGCGGCTGTCGACCGGGTCGCGCCAGAAATAACCTTGCCGTTCAAACTGATAGCGCGTCTCACTCGCGTCGCCGGCCACGCTCGGCTCGACCTTGCAGCCGCGCAGCACCTGCAATGAGTCGGGGTTCAGGTCTTCGAGCCAGTCCCGATCGACGCCGGGCGCGGGCGCGGCAAACAGGCGGTCGTAGATGCGCACCTCGGCGTCGAGGGCGTGCTCGGCCGAGACCCAATGCACGGTGCCCTTGACCTTGCGCCCGTCGGCCGCCTTGCCGCCGCGCGTGGCCGGGTCATAGGTACAGCGCAGCTCGACCACCTCGCCAGCGTCGTCGCGCACGACCGCTTCGCACTTGATGAAGTAGGCGTAGCGCAGGCGCACCTCGCGGCCCGGGGCCAGGCGGTAATAGCCCTTCGGCGGGTCTTCGGCGAAGTCGTCGCGCTCGATGTAGAGCACCCGCGAGAACGGCACCGGCCGCGAGCCGGTCTTGGGCACGTCATGCGGCCAGTACGAGGCGTCGAGCGTCTCGGCTTTGCCCTCGGGGTAGTTGGTGATGACCACGCGCAGGGGCCGCAACACCGCCATCACCCGGGGCGCCTCGTGGTTGAGCGCGTCGCGGATATGGAAGTCGAAGCGCGCGATGTCGACCACGGTATTGGCCTTGGTCACGCCCACGGCTTCGCACAGATCGATGATCGCCTTGGCCGTGATGCCGCGCCGCCGCAACCCGGCGATGGTCGGCATGCGCGGGTCGTCCCAGCCCGAGACCAGCTTCTCGGTGACCAGATGCTTGAGCCAACGCTTGCTCAGCACGGTATGGGTCAGCGCCAGCCGGGCGAACTCGAACTGATGCGAGATGTGATCGACCGGCACGTTGGCCAGCACCCAGTCATACAGCTCGCGGTTGTTGTCGAACTCCAGCGTGCACAGCGAGTGGCTGATGTGCTCGATCGAGTCGGAGAGGCAATGCGCGTAGTCGTACATCGGGTAGATGCACCAGGCATCGCCGGTACGCGGATGGGTGGCGTGGCGGATGCGATAGAGCAGCGGGTCGCGCATGATCATGTTCGAGGCGGCCATGTCGATCTTCGCCCGCAGCGTATAGGTGCCATCGGCGAACTCGCCGGCACGCATGCGGCGGAAGAGGTCGAGGCTCTCTTCGATCGGCCGGTCGCGGTCGGGGCTCGGCTTGCCCGGCTCGGTCAGCGAGCCGCGGGCGGCGCGGATCTCATCGACCGACAGGCTGCACACATACGCCTTGCCGGTGCGGATGAGATGCTCGCCGAAGGCATACATGGCTTCGAAGTAATCGGAGGCATGGTAGAGGTGGCCGCCCCACTCGAAGCCGAGCCACCGCACGTCATCCTGGATGCTGTCGACAAACAGCTTCTCTTCGACGAGCGGGTTGGTGTCGTCCATGCGCAGGTGGCAGACGCCGCCGTAGTCGCGGGCGATGCCGAAGTTGAGGCAGATCGACTTGGCGTGCCCGATGTGCAGGAAGCCGTTGGGCTCGGGCGGGAAGCGCGTCACCGGGTGGCGGTAGCGCCCGGCGGCCAGATCGGCGTCGATGATGGCGCGCACGAAGTTGGTGCTGCGCGCGGGGGTCTCGGGCTCGGGGCGCTCGTCG
>JAGQJJ010000944.1 GCA_020430675.1 Myxococcales bacterium | reverse complement strand
GAGGCGCTCGAAGCGGCGGTCGCGTCGCGGGCGAGCGCGCGCCCGGGGCCAGGCACGAACGTGATCTACCTGCTCGACGACGAGGTCACCCGCCTGGGCGCCGACGGCAGCACCAACAACGTCGTGACGATGGTGGCCCATGCGCTCAACCAGGCGGGCCGCGATGACCTCACCCGCGTGCAGATCCGCGGCGGCGGGCGCCATCGCGTGCTGCACGCCTACGCGGTCGCGCCCGATGGCCGCCGCGTCGAGGCCTCGTCGATCCGCGGCCATACCGTGCGCTTCCGCCAGCTTGAGGTCGGCTCGACGGTGGTGCTGCAATACCGCATCGACCAGCGCCCCGACGGCTACCTCGCCGGCCATATGGCCCGTCAGTGGTGGTTCCAGGGCCCGAGTTACCACTCGCAGAAGTCGCGGTGGGTCTTGTGGGCACCCCAGGGCACCGCGTTGCTCGAAGAGCGTCTCGGCCCCGTGCAGCGCACCGAGCGCACCGAAGGCGATGAGTTGCGGGTCGAGTGGTCGGCCGCCGATCAGCCGCCGCTCATCAAAGAGCCCGGCATGCCCGGTCTGAGCGAGGTCGCCGCCCACGTGGTGGTCAGCACGGTGCCGGACTGGGACATGTACTGGAAGTGGGAGAAGGCGCTGTTGACCGACGCCTTCCGCGAGACGCCCGAGCTGCAGGCGCTGGCCGCCGAGGTGCTCGCCGGGGCGACGACGCCCGAGGAGAAGATTCGGCGCATTCACGCCTATGTCATTGAAAAGATTCGCTATCAGCAGGATTACGAGCACACGATCGCCGGCGTGAAGCCCCACGCGGCGCCCGTGGTCGTCGCCCGGCAATATGGCGACTGCAAGGACAAGGCGGTCCTCTTCATCACGCTCGCGCGGCTGGCGGGCATCAAGGTGCACTTTGCGCTCGTGCGCACCCGCGATGTCGGACCGGTGCGGCGCGAAGTGCCGATGCAGCAGTTCAACCACGCGATCGTCTACGTGCCGGCCCAGGAAGGCATCGCCGAAGGCCGCTTCTACGACCCCACCGTCGATGCGCTCGACCTCGACGTGCTGCGCAGCGATGACCAGGGCACGTGGTCGCTGGTGTTCGATCCCCTCAGCGGCCTGCACGAGTGGCGCGAGATCCCCTACCAGGCGCCGAGCGTCGACCACACGCGCTCCGAGCTGACCGCGCGGCTCGCGGCCGACGGCGCGCTCGAAGGCGAGCTCGACCTGACCGCGCACGGCCGCGTGGGCGCGTTTCTGCGCACCAGCGCGCGCAACGCCGAGCAGTTTGCCCAGCTCTTGTCGCAGCAGATCGTCGGCCGCGCCTTCCCCGGCGGCCGCATGATCGACCACACCGCGGTGCAGCTCACCGACCTGGCCGCGCCCGCCGAGGTGCGCCTGCGCCTGACCGCGCCTTCGGTTGGCCGTCGCGAGGGCGACGAGCTGCGTCTGCCGCTGCCGTTCGGCTGGACACCTGAGGGCCTCTTCATCCTGCCCGAACGCCGCTTCGACCTGCTGCTCGGCTCGCCGCGCACGCTGATGTGGAAGGTCGACCTGGCCCTGCCGGCCGGCGCGCGCATCAAGCGCCTGCCCGAAGACGCGCAGGTCGAGAGCGAGTGCATCGCGCTGTCGCGCAAGGTGCGGGTCGAAGGCGAGCGGGTCATTGGCGAGCAGAAGGTGGAGTTCCGCTGCGAACGCATCCCGGCGGCCGCCTATGCGGCGCATCGGGCCATCGCCGAGCAGATGATGAAAGCCACTGGCCAGGAGTTGGTGCTCGACGTGTCGCGCGCGGGCCCGGCCGCGCAAGCTGCGCGCTGAGCCGTCTTGCGCCGGACCGCCGGCTCGCTCATTCTCGGGGCGCCATCAATTTACGGAGGGACTCGATGAACCGTTCTGCGTGGGGCGCCGCGGCGCTCGCTCTGCTCCTACTCGCCCCGCCGGCGCTCGCCGATGGCGGCACCGCCGACACCAGCGTCTCGACGGCCAAGAAAAAGAAGAAGCGCAAGAAGCGGAATCCGGACGAGTACCTCGTCGAGCAGCAGCTCAAGAAGGGCACGATGGGCCTCGAGATCGGCTTCACCAGCGCCTATCTCGAATGCGACTGCACGGGCGATCCGGACTACAACTCGGAGTGGGGCCTGGTCGCCGGCATCGTCTACGACAAGGCGCTCAACCGCTTCTTGTCCTACCACCTCGGCGGTCGCTATCACGGCAAGGGCGCCAAGGACGAGGCCGACAACGAGTACACGCTCCGCTACGCCGAGGTCG
>JAGQJJ010000943.1 GCA_020430675.1 Myxococcales bacterium | reverse complement strand
AGCATGCCAACCCGGCATCGTGGCAGCTGAGCCTCACGCTGCCCCTCGCCGCCAAGGAGCCCGCCTCGCCATGAGCACCCGCCCCACCCTGCTGATCGTCGATGACACCCCTTCGGTGCGTTTCACCTTGGTGACGCTGTTCGAAGATGATGACTACGAGCTGCTCGAAGCGGCCGATGGCCAGACCGCGCTCGACATCGTGCGCGCACGACCGGTGAGCCTGGTCATCACCGACGTGCGCATGCCCCCGCCCGATGGCTTCGCGGTGCTCGACGCCATCCGCGCCATGCCCGACGGCCCGCCGGTGGTGTTGATCACCGCCCACGGCGATGAGCGCATGGCGGTCGAAGCCATGCGGCGGGGCGCGCTCGACTACTTCCCCAAGCCGTTCGAGCCGGCCGATGTCGCCACCGTGGTGCATCGCAGCATGCGTGTGGCAAAGCTGGACGCCGAGAACAAAAGGCTTCGTGCCGACGCCATCTTGCGACGCACCATGGTCTTCACCTCGGAAGCCATGTCCCAGGTGGCCCATCTGGTGGCGCGCGTCGCGCCGCTCGAAGTGACCGTGCTGCTCACCGGCGAAAGCGGCACCGGCAAGGAGTTGGTCGCCCGCGCGCTGCGCGAGGCATCGCCGCGGCGCAGCGCGCCCTTCGTGCGCATCAACTGCGCCGCGCTGCCCGTCGAGCTGGCCGAAGCCGAGCTGTTCGGCCACGCGCGCGGCGCGTTCTCGGGCGCCGACCGCGCAAGGCCGGGCATCTTCCGCCAGGCCGACGGCGGCACCTTGTTTCTCGACGAGGTCGGCGAGATGGCGCCGGCCATCCAACGCAAGCTGCTGCGCGCCCTGCAGGAGCGCGAGGTGCGCCCGGTCGGCGAGGTCGGCGGCCACCCGGTCGACGTGCGCCTCATCGCCGCAACCAACGCCGACCTGGCCGCGCGGGTCGCCGACGGCGCCTTTCGCGAAGACCTCTACTACCGGCTGAAGGTGATCTGCATCGAGATCCCACCCCTGCGCGACCGCCTGGCCGACGTGCGCCCGCTGGTGGCGCACTTCACCGACCGCGCCACCCACCGCTTCGGCTTCGACCACGTCGAGCTGGCGCCCCCTCTGATCGACCGCCTGACGCACCACCCCTGGCCCGGCAACGTGCGCGAGCTGGCCCACGCCGTCGAGAGCATCGTGGCGCTCGGCGACGGCCCCGTCATCGACGACCTCGCGCTCGTCGAGCGCGTACTGGGCACCGGCCGCGCCGCCCCACCCCCACGCCTTCCCGACCGGCTCGCCGCCATCGAACGCGGCATCATCATCGACACTCTGCGCGCCTGCGCCGGCAACCAGAGCGAAGCCGCCCGCCGCCTCGGCATCGGCCGCGCGACGCTGATCGACAAGCTCAAGCGGTACGACTTGCACTGATGCGACCGACGAGTGACCTACAACCCGTCGATCCACCGGCCCAGGCGCTCGGCGTCGGCGCTGGTCCAGGGGTGGTCGATCGGCATCGGTTCGCCCTCGCCGTTCACTTCGAGGTGCCGCTTGGTGACCTTGAGGAACAGGTAGCTGAGCTTGCGGTCGCCGGCCTTGACCCGGTCGAGCGCGGGCACTTCGAGGGAGCGCACGCCGACCACGACGGCGGCGAAGGGGGCGCTGAGGTCGAGGCCGGCGAAGGGTTCGATGGGACCGTGGCAGCCGGCGCAGTCGATGTCGAAGCGGGCTTGCAGCGCGGCATTGTCGAAGGGGTCGACGTCTGGGGCCGGGCAGACGGGCTCGCCCAGGCAATAAGCATCGTCGCAGTCGGTGAGCTGGTCGCCGTCGTCGTCGCGGCCGTTGTCGCAGGTCTCACGCACGGCGAAGCAGGGGGGCGAGAGGTGGCAGTCAGGGTCTTCGCAGTCGGTCAGGCCGTCACCGTCTTCGTCGATGCCGCCGGCGCAGGCTTCGCGGGGTGGGCCGCGATCGACCTGGGCGTCGGGCGTTGCGTCGACGACGGCGTCTGGTGCCATGTCGATCAAGGCATCGGGTACCGCGTCGAGGATGGCATCCGGGCCTGCGTCGACGATGGCGTCTTCGGCGGCGTCGACGATGGCATCGGGCGCCGCGTCGGGCGGGCCGTCGACCACCGTGTCGGGCGCGCTGTCGACCACCACGCGCATATCAACGGTCGCGGCGTCGAGCAGGGGCGCTGACGTCGGCGCGGTGCAAGCGAGGGGCGCCGCCGCCAGCAGCGGCGCCAGCCGACGCAGCCGGCTCAGCGCCGACGCCGACGCCGCACGGCGGGCA
>JAGQJJ010000942.1 GCA_020430675.1 Myxococcales bacterium | reverse complement strand
GACGCGACGCCGTTTGGCCAGGTCTTCCTCGACGATCGCGACGTGGGCCCGACGCCAGCGGCCTCGGTGCCGCTTGAACCGGGCCGGCGCGTGCTGCGCGTGGATGACCCGGACGGGGGCTCGACACGGGTCGAGCTGGAGATCGCGCGCTGACAAATGGAGTTGCCGGTGCCAACATCGATTGACAGTCGTCGTACGATCACCGGCCATCCGCGGCGTGGTGCGCTCTTTGCTTCTCTCGCGGTGGATGGTCGTGGCCGCCAATCGGCGGTCGATCGCAAGGGGGAGGTGAGGTGATGCGCCGCGTTCTGCCCTGGCTCGCCCTGCTGGTGGTCAGCGCGTGTGATCGCGCCGCGCCGACCGCGCCCCCGCCCCCCGCAGCGCCGCCCAATGGCGGCGGCCACTACACCGACGCCGAGGGCGTCGCCCGCACCCTGTTTCGCCCGATCGGCACCCTGACCTATGGCGATCATGTCGAAGCCGCCCTGCCGCGGGCCGAAGCGCTGCTGGGTTACGAGTTTGTCGCCGCCGCCGGGGACGCGCCGGCGCTCATCCTCGACGTGCGCGGCGACGCGCGGGCCTCGCTGGCGGTGTACGGGCCGCGCGATGATACCGGCCTCTGGGACGCGCCGCTGCGCGCCGCCGACGGCACGGGCCTGTTGACGATCGACTTCTCCAACGCGCCGCTGGCCGATGGCGGCGTCTATTTCATCCTGCTGCGCAGCCTGGACGGGCAGCAGCCCCAATACACCCTCGATCTGCGCTGCGCCGGCTGCGATGTGCCGGCCTGCGCGGCGATCGCCGCTTGCGATCTGTACTGCGCGCGCGGCTACGTGCTCGATGAGGCCGACGGATGCCGCAGTTGCGGCTGCACCAGCGCCACCTGCGATGATGGCTGCCTCGAAGGCGAGCAATGCATCGATGGCGAGTGCGTGCCGGCGCCGGCCTGCGCGGACGCCTGCGAGCCGGTGCTGCATCAGGTCTGCGGTTCCGACGGGCGCACCTATCCCAACCCGTGCATCGCCGAATGCGCGGGCGTCGAGCGGTTCGCCGACGGCGAATGCCCGCCAATGGCCTGCGACGACGCCCACCCCTGCGCGGGCGGGCTGGTCTGCGAAGGTGGCCGCTGCGTGGCCGGCGATTGCGCGCGCTGTCCGCCCACGGTGGGCGAGGTCTGCGCCGAGAGCGGGCGCACCTATACCAATCTGTGCCAGCTCGAATGCCACGGCGAGATGCTCGATTACGAGGGGCGCTGCGTCGACCGGCGCTGTGAGGATGACTCGGTGTGCCCGGCCGGGTGGCGCTGCGTGCCGGCGCCGCTGCCCGGCAATGAGCAGCGCTGCGCTGATCCGAACGCGGTCGACTGCATCCGCCAATGCGCGCAGGCGGTCACGCGGTGTAGCGCCGACGTGCCCTGCCCGGACGATCGCCCCGTGTGTTATCCGGTCGACGGCCGCACCGGCATCTGCACGCTGCCCTGCCGCCCCGACGCGCCGATGAGCTGCGGACGCGGGGTCTGCGCGGTGCTCAACGAAGGCGACGCCGCGGGCATCTGCCTCGCGGGCTGCGATCCACGCGCCCCGCGTTGTCCCGGCTTGCAGCGCTGCCTGCCCGATCTGCGCGGGCAGTCGGTCTGCCAGTCGTGCGATTGCCCGATTCAGGATCCGATGCCGGTCTGCGCTGGCGGGCAGACCTACGAGACCGCGTGCGTCGCCCGGTGCGCGGGGCAGGTTGATGTGGTCGACGGGCCGTGTGAAGCGCCGCCCGTCGATTGCACGCGGTGTCCCCGCGTCTGGGCGCCCGTCTGCGGCGCGCGCCACATCTTCGCCACCGAGTGCGAGGCGCGTTGTCAAGACGCCGAGCCGCTGCCGCTGGAGGCGTGCTTCCCGGCGGATGATCGGCCGACCTTCGCCTGCCGCGTCGACGGGGATTGCGCGCCGACCGGCTGCGATGACGAGGTCTGCGCCGCGAGCCCGACCGCGGCCTGCCCGCCCTTCTCGCCCGAGGCGCAATGCCATCAGCAGTTCGGCGCTTGCGGCTGTATCGACGGCCACTGCGGCTGGCGGGCGGTGGATCGCGGGCTGGCCATGTGCCTCGAACAAGCGCGGGCGGCCGAGCCGCCGCCACCCCCGCCGCCCTGACCGGTCAATCGGTCGCGGGCAGCTCGGCGTCCGGCGGCAAACCGGCGTCTTCGGCTTCGGGGGCGTCGATCGCCGCATCCGGCAGCGGCGGATCCACTTCGAGCACCACCAGGACGCGGCTGACGTGCTGC
>JAGQJJ010000941.1 GCA_020430675.1 Myxococcales bacterium | reverse complement strand
AGCCGCACGTCGCCGATCAGGAATCGCGTCGGCGCGACGGGCCCCACGGCGACGGCGCGCTGGTCGGTCGTCTGGCCCGGTCGCGCCCAGTTCAGCGAGCCATCGGCGCGTTTGGCCACCGAGCGGCCCACGCCGTCGATGTGCCATTCGTTGAGCGCGGGCCACCAACCGGGTGAGAGCTCGTCGATCTTGCCGAAGAAGATGACGCCGGCGGCCGGATCCTTCCAGGCGGCGGGCATGCGGTCGAGGAAGGCCTGCATGACAGGCCCGCCGCGCTCGCGGGCGTCGGCATAGCGGGCACCGGCAAACATGGGCTCGGCGATGAGGTCGGCGGGGCCAAACGGGGGCAGCGGCGCTTCGAGCGTCATCTTCGAGGTGAAGCGCAGCGTGCGATCGGCGGCCCAGGGGGGCAACGGACCGTCGAGCCGTTTTTCGTCGACCTCAAACTGCCGCGCGCAGTGGCGCACCCGATCGGCGAGCGGGGCTTCATCGACGGGCCGCACCAGCACGACGATCCAGAACCACGCCCCGGTGAGATGGCTGGACGAAGAGGCCTCGGCCGGTGCCACGAAGCGCACGGTCGAGCCCGCCGGCGCAAAGAGCAGGGCGTCGCCGGGAACGCGCACGCCGGGCGGGGCCGCGGCCAGGCGCACCGCGCAGGCGTGATTGCCTTCGATGGCATCGGGCGGATCGGTCGGATGCAGCTCCAGCAACCCCTCGTGGCCCAGACAGCCGATGGCCACCTCGCCCGTCGCGCTCGCCGGCAGCCGATGCCAGACCGGCAGCCCCGGCGTCTGCCCCGGCCGTGCCACCGCGCATTGCGCCTCGACGGTCAGCGCCACCCCCGGCCACCGCGCGGCACAGCGCGCGACGATCTCGCGATACAGCGGATGCGCCGCCGCGACCTTGGCCGCGGGGCTGCGGTAATACTGCGGCACGACGTACCGTTCATCGTTGTCGGGCACGGCGAGGGGGCAGAGTGCAAAGGGCGAAGGCAGCATGAACGCACGGTAGCACGCGGGGCGGCGATCGAACCGGCGGACGCGGAGGGCAGATCCACCGATGGCCCCGATGCCATGCCTGCCATGGTCAACGAGATGGCATCAGCGTGCGGGCGTTGCCTCGTCGATGCCATACTCGACGCGCAACTCGGCCAGCGGCCGCGGGGCGGCGGCCCAGAAATCCCAGTCGTCGAACAGGTCGACCTTCATCCGCGTGCCGCGCACCAGGGCGGCGAGGAGGCGGTCGGGGTCGAGTCGACCGATCTCGGTGACTCCGCCAGGCACCGGCGCGATGCGCACGCCCAGGTCGAACTGGCACATCACAAAGATCAGGATCGACCACGACTGGGCGCTTCGGAAGCCAGCGGTGAAAGCGGCCACCTGAAACTCGCCGTCGGGGTCGGTCTCATAGCCGCCGAGCACGTGGGCCGTGTCGTGCAAGACGATGGCCGGCGGGCCGCCGTGCTTCTCGCCGGGCAACGCAAATCCATGGCTGCGATAATGGTCGTAGAGCGCGCGGCCGAGGGTGCCTTCGGCGTAGTCCCCGAGCGCCTGGTATTTTGCGGCGAGGGCCGGATCCTCCCGCAAGCCCGCGAGGCCGCCGAGCAGCTTGAGGATGCCTTTGACGCCCTCTTCATGCCAGATGCCGGCGAGGGCGTCGCCGATGTACATGTGGCGAAGGATGTCGAAGCGAAACAGCGCCAGATTGCGCCGCACATAGTGTTGCAGCGTCTCGATCTCGGCCAGCTCGACGCCCAGCGCCTGGGCAAAACCGCGGATGGCATCGAGTTGTTCGGGACCGGCCTCGCCGCTGGCGAAGCTGTGAATGACCATGGCTCCGATGAGCTGTTGCCGCAGCTCGGGTCGTTGCACCCCGGCGGCCAGCGCGTCGGGCTCGATGGCAGGCAGCGCGTGCACATCGAAGTCGGTGCGCGTGATGTACTTCTGCGCCGCCACCAGCATGTGCGCTTCCGCCGGGTTGAGCACGCCGTCGGCGATGAGCACGGTCTTGATGGCCCGCAACCCCAGGCGGGCCTCGTCGGGGGTGGGATGGATGATCTGCATGTCGCCTCCTGGTTGCGCCCAGGGTGGCAGACCGGGGCCCTGAAGGCCAGGGCGGTCGGCGCGCCGGCGGGTGCTCAGGGTTTCGCGCCCGGCGTCACCGGCCCGCCGCCCTTGCCATCGCGGCCGGCGTTGCTCGAGTCATGCCCCCGCTGGCCGCTGCGACCCGCCTGGCCGCCGCTGTGCGCGTTGCCGCCGCTGCCGCCGGGGC
>JAGQJJ010000940.1 GCA_020430675.1 Myxococcales bacterium | reverse complement strand
GATCGACCGTCAGCTCGGCGCCTTCGACGCGCGCGGTCACGCCTTGGGGCAAATCGCCCGCAAAGAGCGGGCCGCGGCCGCCGGCGAGCCGCAGGGCGACCGCGCCGGCGAAGGTCAACGCGCCTTCGACGCGGGCCTCGACGCGGCCGATCGAGCGCACTTCGGCGTGCCCCTCGCCGGTGAGCGTGAACCCCGCGTCGGCGGGGGTGAAGACGAAGGACTCGCCGCTGGCCTCGGCAAACGGCGCACCGGCCGCGTCGAGCACGGTGAGGCGCGGCGCGACCAGGGTCACCTCGGGCGGATCCTGGCGCAGGCGGGCGAGCAGGCCTTCACCCCGGCTGCCGCGGGCGGGCGTCGAAGCGGGGGGCGGCGCCTCGGCGAGCGAAAGCTGGGCTTCGGGCCGCACGAGCTGCACCGCGGTCACCCGGGCCTCGCCCTGCACGGCGGCCCAGATCGAGACGTCGACGCGCAGCTCGGCGGCGCGCAGCCAGCCGCGGGCGTGGCGGGCCCGCACGTCGAGCATGGTCACCCCGCCCGGGTCGACCTGCAGTTCGCCCCAGCGCAGGTCGACGCCACGGGCGACGGCGGCCGCTTCGAGGCGGGCGGCGATGGCGTGCTCGAGCAGCGGCGGCCACAGGAACCAGGCGGCGCCCAGCAGCACCAGCACCAGGGCCAGCGCGACCAGCAGCACCCGGCGCGCGCGGCGTCGCCTGGGCCGACCCGGCGGCATCAGAACCGAATCTCTCCCCGCGGCGCGGGCGCCTTGGCGGGGGGCTGCAAGGCCGCGAGCACCGCGGCGCGCTCGGCGTCGGTGCCATAGAGCGAGACGTAGCGGACGAGGTGGTCGACCACTTTGCGGCAGTAGTTGCGCGACTCGTGGGCGCCGATCTCTTCGATCGAGACGTCGAAAGGCAGGTCGGGCACGGTCTCCAGGTGTTCGCCCACGCGCCGCGGTCCGCCGTTATAGGCCGCCATCGCCAGCACCAGATTGCCGCGGTATTCGTGACGCAGGGCGTCGAGGTACCACGCGGCGTGGCGCAGGGCGACCCCCGGATCGAACAGGCGCTCGTCGAAAAAGTCGCCGGCCGGAAAGCCGAGCCGCGCAGCGATGAGCCGCCCCGTGCGCGGCAGGATCTGCATCGGGCCGAGCGCGCCGGCGTGGCTGCGGGCGCGGGCCTTGTAGCGGCTCTCCTGGAGCATATGGGCCAGCAGCCACCAGGGCGAGATGTCGCCTTCTTCTCCGGGGGCAACGCCGGCGGCTCGGGCCAGCGCGATCCAGGCGGGGGGCAGGATCTCGCGCAATTCCGCCTCGGGGTGTGTGGCCAGGCGCTCGTTCCATGGGGCGCGGCGGTCGGCCCTGGGCAGCGTGCGCCAACGGTCACCGAAGCGTTCAAGCAAGGCATCGAGCGTGGCGCCGAAGGCCTCGCGCTGCGCGGTGGGCGCCGCCTTGCGCACGGCCGTCGCGTCGACCGCATCGCGGGCCAGCGCCGGGTAGCCGGCCCAGGCGAGGAGGCGCGCGACGCGCACTTTGGCCCGCCACGCGGCAGGCAACGCCTCTTCAAACGGTCGTGTATCCGGCGCCGTGGGCAAGGCGATCGGCCATCCCGAGGGCCGCGGGGGCAGACGGCCATCAAGCGCCGCGCCGAGCACGCCGTAATAGCTGAGCGGCGCCCGCTCGGCGAGGGTGGCCAGGGTCGCCGCGGCGCCGGCCATGTCGCCTTCGAGGCGTTGGCAGCGCGCCGTCCAGTACAGGGCCTTGGGCCCGACCAACAGGTTGCGGCTGCCGATCGACGGCGCCCAGATGCGGCGCGCGGTGGCGCAGTCGCCTTTGCGGAAGTGGCTCCAGCCGAGGAACCAGACGTATTTGCCGTGGTCGCGGCGCTTCTTGGCCAGGAAGCGCTCATGCGCGGCGATGGCGGCGTCGAACTGCCCGGCCTGATGCAGCAGGCGGCCGACCTGATAGCCGGCCGACTCGGCAAAAGGCCCGCGCGGCGCGCGCTCCAAATAGGTCGCCATGGCCTTCGAGGCCTCTTCGTAGCGGTGCAGGTTGCCGAGCACGAGGCCGATTCGATACTGCGCCTCGTCGGCCATCGCACGATCAGGGCCACCGCGTGCGCTCCGCAGGTGATTCAGCGCGCGGTCATAGCCCTCGCGCAGCCGCATGCGGATGACGCCAATGCGCAGGTCGGCCTCCTGGCGAACCGCGGCGTCCTTGCTCTCGGCGGCGAGGCGCGCGAAGTCGGCCTCGGCGAGCCCGTAGGCGCGCTGCTCGAACA
>JAGQJJ010000939.1 GCA_020430675.1 Myxococcales bacterium | reverse complement strand
GGGCTCATGCGATCCACCCTTGCCCGCCCGGCCGCGGTCGTCGCGCTCGTCTTTGCCGCGCTCGGCTGTACCCAGCAGGACGCGCCGGTGCAGCGCGAGCCCACCGATGACGCCGAGATCGACTTCGGCCCGCTGCCCGACGCCGCCCCGCGCCCCGACGCCGCGCCGCCGGCGCCGCCGCCCGATCCGTGCGCGCCGGGGCAGATCTTCGACTTCAACACCGAAGCGACCACCGATGCCGACGGCCAGATGATCTTCTCGGGCCAGATGGGCGACGACGCCGCGTTTGGCGGCTCGTGCGGGGGCAGCGGCCCCACCGAGACCGATCGGGTGATCAAGTTCACCGCACCCGAAGCCGGCGCCTGGCAGTTCTTCGTGACCCCGCGCGAGCGCTTCAACGAGCGGTTCGACCCCATCCTGTACGCCCGCACCACCTGCGACGACCCCGACACCGAGCTGGGCTGCAACGACGACGTGGCGCCTGGCCGGCTTGAGAGCCAGCTCCGCCTCGATCTGGGCCAGGGCGAGGTGGTCTATCTCATCGTCGACACCATTCGCCCGCTCAACGCAAACCGCTTCCTGGTCAGCGCCCGCCGCATCCCGATCGTCGGTGTCGGCGAGGCCTGCGACGTGGCCGAAGCGCAGAACGGCTGCCCCGAAGAGTCCTATTGCCGCACCGACCCGGCCGTGCGCGGCCCGGAGGGCGTCTGCGCCCCGCGCGATGCGCCGGTGATCGACGAAGTGTTCGCCACCCGCTTTGAGGGCGTGCTCGGGCTGCGCATCCAGGGCCACGATGAGGGCGGCGACGTCGACAAGGCCCATATCCAGCTTCTGGCCGGCGACGAGGTCATCCAGCTCAATGACCAGGGCGCCGACACCTATATCCTGACGCCGCTCGAGCCCACGTTCGGCCAGCAGCAGATCAACTTCCTGTTCCGCTCGGCCCTTCTCGGCGACTTCCCGCAGACGACGGCGATCTCGGTGCGGCTGGTCGACACCCTGGCCAATCGCAGCGAGCCGGTGCGGGCCGACCTGGGCAGCGTCGTGCGCCCGGGCGCCGGGCAGGCCTGCGATCCGAACAGCATCAGCAGCGTCTGCGCCGACGACCAGACCTGCATCGACGCCAGTTGCCGCGTGGCGACCGCGCCGCGGCTGACCCGAGCCAAGGGTTATTACCTCGCCGAGACCCTGCGCACCGGCTTCGAGGTCGAAGGCATCGACCCCGACCAGGACGCGCGCGGGCTTCGGCTTGAGCTGCTCGGCCCCGACGACGACCGCGTGCTGATCAGCGGCGACCTCAACTTCAATTTCGTGCGCACCGACGCCGACGCCTTCTCGGCCCTGCTGAGCGCCACGCTGCCCCGCGATGTGGGCGCCACCCGCGCCCGCCTGACGCCATTCGACGCCGTGGGCCTCTTCGGCGAGCCGATGATCGTCGAGGGCCTGACCCCGCCGCGCCGGGCCGATGACGGCGACACCTGCGACCCGGCCGGCGCCGTCGCGCTGTGCCGCGAAGACGGCTCGACCTGCTTCGTGGCCCAGGGCGAGGCCCTGCCTCACTGTGGCGCGCCGGTGGTGCAATGCCCCGAGTCGTACGGCGAGCTGGTCGACCTGAACGCCTACGCCGAGCGCGACGAGTGGCGCTACGAGGGCGACCTGACCACGCGCTACAACATCACCCGCGGCACCTGCGGCGGCGGCTCGGCGCAGACGGTGTTTCAGTTCACCGCCGAAGACCCGGGCGTCTACTCGTTCATCACCTTCTCGCCCGCCGGCGGCGCCGACACCGTGCTTTATGCGCGCAGCCATTGCGGCTACGGCCCCGACCGCGCCCGCGTCGAGCTCGGGTGCAGCGACGATATCAGCGCCGACAACGCCTTCAGCCTGCTGCGCCTGCCGCTCGACGAAGGCGAGTCGATCTACCTGTTCGTCGACGGCGCCAGCACCGCCAGCGGCGCATGGCGCGGGCCGTTCAGCCTGACCGCGCGCCGGCTGCCCGATTGACAGCGGCGCGCAAGTCCGTTGATGCCCCAAGCGCGTCGGACGCGGCGCCGCTGGCAAGGCCGAGAGCGGAGGCGATGCCAAAGCATCGTCGAGCGGCCAAGCCCACGACACGACGGGGCGCCGGCCGGTCGCGCAGCGACAGAACGCCGCCAGGCGTCGCGGACAAGCGCGACGGGCGCAACGGCGCCGCGCGCCGCTGACAGCAGGCGCGCTCGCCGGGGGGTTGACGACGCGCGGTGACCTCGGCACTGTGCGCGCCATGATCCTTCTCCC
>JAGQJJ010000938.1 GCA_020430675.1 Myxococcales bacterium | reverse complement strand
CGCGAGGGTCCGATCGGTGACGCGGCTGAAGAGGTGCTCCGGCCGGTGGCAGACATCGGCCGGGCTCTCCGCCGTCGGCGGCCCCCGCTGGTAGCGCTGCACCGTGTTGAGCATCAGCGCCCGCGGGTGCGGCCCCTCGCGCTCGAACGTCATCGCCGCCGCGATCCGCCCGGTGTGCAGGTCGAAATAGGCGTGCGGCGCCTGCAAGAGCGCCTCGCCGGCCGGGTCGCGCGGGCCGAGCCGGAAGATAAAGGCGCCGGCGCCGCGCGGGCGGCTCTCGTGCATCGCCAGGAAGTCGGCCTCGCCGACATGCCACAGATCGATCTCAAACTCGGCGCCGTGGGCCAGCGCGCGCAGATCGGCCACCTGCCGGTCGCCGGCCAGGGCGCGCGCCGCCAGAACCGGGATGAGCGTCTGCACCGCGGCCCGCTCGATCAGCGTCGAGGGCTCGAAGCGCTTCGCCTTGCGCCCCGGCGCGAGCAGGGCCTCGCGGGCCTCGGCGGGGGTCAGCGTCGTCGGCGCGGGCTGCGCGGCGGCGGGGCCCATCAGACCCCCGATCCACAGCGCGAGCGCGACCAGGGCAAGCGCGGCCGGTCTGGCATGGCGGGCGACCTTTCTGCGGTCGATGGCCAGCGCGCCGTTCATCGCCGGCCCTTCGTCTCGGTGAACGTGCGCGTCCGGGCGCGCTCGCCCTCGGTCAACAGCTCGTCGGCGATGATGAAGCGCACCCATTTGGGCGACCCTTTTTCGAGCCAGATGTCGACCAGATGCGGCCCCGGCGCCAGATCGGCCCCCAGGTGGATCGGCACCGTGCGCGGGTGGCCGGCGGACTCGCCCCGGCGGTCGATCAGCCGCGCGACGGTCAGCGGCGTGCGCGCCGCGGGCAGCGTCTCGATCTTCTCGGCGAGCGTCACCGTGCCCACCGCCTCGCCCAGCCGACGGCGCGGCTGGCCTTCGTCGATGACCGCGCGCACCACGGTGCCGGCGTCGGCCTTGCGGTCGCGGTCGTAGACGATGGCGTTGAGCGTGACCGCGCGGCCGCCGGGCATGGGCACCCGCACCCGCAGATGGCGCCGATCGAGGGCGTACAGCGTGCGGGCCTGCACCACGCGCACGCCGTCGACGCGACGGTCGACATACAGGTCGACCGCTTCGGCGGGCACGTCGCCGCGCACCTCGAAGCGATGCACGCCCGCGGTCAGCGGCGGCAACGTGCGGCTCTCGCGGGTGGCGCTGATCGGCACCATCGCGACGCTCTCGCCGTCGATGAACACCTCGAGCCCGTGGCCCAGCGCCCGGCTGGCCTCGCCTTCGACCAGCACGCGCAGGCGGGGCCGCGCCGCGTCACCGGCGGCGATGCGCAGGTTGACCTCGCGGCCGAACGGCACCGCGCTGTAGACGCCGGGTCCGAACCGAGCGCGCACGGTGCCCACGTTCTCGGGCGCCACCGACTCGAAGACCGCCTGTTGCGGGGGTCGGCCCAGCGGCTCGATGGCCTGGAAGCGCCCCGGGCGCAGCTCCGGATCCTCGCTGCCGTCGCCGTCCCCGCGCAGCTCCAGCCGCGCCTGGGGGATGAGCGTGAACACCTGATCGCCCTCGCGCAGCGCGGCGCGGTTGGTGGGGTTGACCGGGTGCCAGTTGCGAAAGTCGCGCAGCGCATAGCGCCAGATCATCTCGGGCGGCTGATGCAATCGATAGGGCAGCGCCAGATGCGGCGGCGGCGTCGGGAAGAGCACCTGCGGCCGCACCGCGACCGGCTGATCGGCGGTGATGCGCAGCGCGGTGACCGACGGCGCGACCGCCAGCCGGAAGGACTGCGGCTCGCTGACCCGCAGCCGCTCGCCGGCGGGCGTCTCGACCAGCTCGAACGGCGCGCGCGGCGCGTTGACCTCAAGCTGCTCGATCTGCGGCGTGTCGGTGCCGTCGACAAACTCGACGTTCACCGTGCACGGGCTCAGGTCGGGCCCGGCGGCCAGCAGCCGCGCGTCGATGCGCATGAGGCGCGCCAGGTCATCGGCCTCGGGGCCCACCGTCGCCACCTCAACCGGCAGCGCGTCGGGCCGCGCGATGAAGAGCGCAAAGCGGCGCTCATCGGGCAGCATCAGCTCGGCGCCCTCATCGACCACCACCGGCACGTCGCCGAAGCGCGCGCCGCCCCCGAGCGGACCGGCGAGGCGCACCAGCGCCGGCACATTGCTCGACAGGCGCAGGCTGTGCATCCCGGGCGGCACCAGAAACGCCTGCGCGCTCGGGCGACCGCCCGGCGGCGGCACCGCCA
>JAGQJJ010000937.1 GCA_020430675.1 Myxococcales bacterium | reverse complement strand
AGTCGATCGACGCCGCGCGCACCGGCCGGGGCGCCGTTGAGCCCGAAGGGCGCGAGGCGCCGGCGTTCGGTGATGAGGCTGACCTCGGCGGGCGCGAGGAAGCGATAGCGGCGAATGACCCCCGCGCCGCCGGCATGAACGCCGGGCGTGACAGGCGGCGCTTCGCGGATCGCATAGGTCTCGATGCGCACCGGGAAGTCGCGCTCCAACGCTTCGACCGGCGTGTTGAGCGTGTTGGTCATGTGCAATTGCACCGCGCTCGCGCCCGCGCCCGCCGGGCCTCCGCCCGCGCCGCCCGCGAGCGTCTCGTAGTGCACGAAGGGGCGCGGTGGGTCGAAGCGCGGGTCGAGGCCGCCGAAGAGCACGTTGTTCATGGTGCCCGCCGAGGCCGCCGGCACGCGGTCGGGCGCCGCCTGGGCCAGCGCGCCGAAGATGACGTCCACGAGCCGCTGCGAGGTCTCGACGTTGCCCGCCGAGACCGCCGCCGGTGGGCGGGCGTCGACCACCGAGCCGGCGCGCGTGCGGATGGAAATCGGGCGCATCAGCCCCGCATTGGCTGGAATGCTGGCGCCGGCGAGGCAGCGGAAGCAGTAGAAGACCGCCGAGACCACGATGGCGCGCACCGCGTTCATCGGCCCGGCGACCGCGTCGGGGGCCGCCGAGAAGTCGACCTCGGCTTGATCGCCCTCGATGCGCACCATGACCGGCAGGCGGATGGCCGCGTCGCCCACGCCGTCGTCGTCGAGCGCGTCTTCAAAGGTGAAAATGCCATCGGGCAGCGCTGCGAGGGCGGCGCGCATGCGGCGCTCGGCGTAGTCGAGCAGCGCGGCGTCGAGGCGGGCCACCTCATCGCGGCCACCGGCGCCGACCAACGCGACCAGGCGTTCGACGCCGAGGCGGTTGGCGGCCTCCTGCGCGCGCAGGTCGCCGGCGCGCTCGGCGGGCAGACGCGAGGCGGCGGCAAAACGGGCCCGCAGGGCGTCGTCGAGCACCGTGGGCGGCAGGCGCAGGCCCTCGTCGTCGATGGTCAGCGCCCGCACGTGGCCCTCGGCGTCGCGCGGCGAAGGCAGCGAGCCGGGCGCGATGCCGCCCACATCGGCGTGGTGGGCGCGGTTGGCCACGTAGAACCTTGGACGCGCCTCGCCCGGCAGGAAGACCGGCGTCACCAGCGTCACATCGGGCAGGTGCGTGCCGCCAGCGAACGGATCGTTGAGCACCACCTGCACCCCGGGGCGCATCGGCACGGTGGCGATCGCCGCCTCGACGCTGAGCGGCGTGCTGCCGAGGTGCACCGGAATATGCGCGGCGTGCACCAGCATGCGGCCCTCGGCGTCGAACACGGCGCACGAGAAGTCGCGGCGCTCCTTGATATTGGCCGAGAACGCCGCGCGCATCAGCGTGGCGCCCATCTCTTCGGCGATGGCGGCGAGCCGTTGGCGGTGCACTTCGAGCGCCAGGGCCAGCCGCTTCGGGGCTTGCGCGCGCCTCGTCGCGTCTTCGGGGCGGCAGCGCCAGTCGCCGGTGGGCAGACGCTCGGCGCGCCAGCCGGCGGGCACGAAGAGCGTGGCGCTGTAGACCGAGACCACCGTCGGGCCCACGCGCGTCTCGGCGGCGGCATCGCTCGGCGTTGTCCCGGGCGGCGCCCGGTCGGCCCGCAGAAAGGCGCGCAAGGCGACCCACTCGACGGGCCGGTCGGCGGGCAGGGCGTAGCCATAGCGGCGGGCGTGCTGCGCATCAAACGCCGCGCGCAGTTCAGACGGCGCCGGGGGCGCTTCGAGCGACAACGCCAGGGCGTGGGTCTGGCCGACATAGCGGCAATCGGCCAGCCATTGCCAGCGTGTCCCGGTTGGCAAGCGCGCGCTCAGCTCGGCGCGCAGGGCGGCGAAGGGCGCGGTCAGCGCTGCGGGCGTCCAGTCTGCCTCGGCGAGCAGCACGGTGCGCGTCGCTGCCACCTCGCGCGGCGCATCGAGGATGCCTTCGGCCGAGAGCACGCCCGGTTCGCAGGGGAACAGCACCTCGGGGCAGCCCAGCGCTTCGGCCAGCCCGCAGGCGTGCAAGCCCCCGGCCCCGCCGAAGGCCACCAGCGTGAGCCCGCGGGGATCGATGCCCCGCGCCATCGACACCCGCTTGCAGGCCCGCGCCATATTGGCCTCGGCGATGGCGATGATGGCGGCCGCGGTCTCTTCCAGCCCGGCGCCGAGCGCGACCGCCAGCCTTGCCACCGCGCGGTGGGCGGCGGCGACGTCGAGCGGGAAGGCGCCGCCGAGCAGGCTTTGCAG
>JAGQJJ010000093.1 GCA_020430675.1 Myxococcales bacterium | reverse complement strand
GGGCGGCAAGGGCGGCAAGGGCGGGCGCGGCGGCCACGGCGGCGGCGGCGGCGGCGGGCCGTCGGTGGGCGTCTTCCTGGTGGGCGACTCGAACCCGGCGCTCGGCGTGCAGTCGTTTGTGATCGGCGAGCCCGGCGCGGGCGGCGGCGGGCCGGGCGCGGGCGGCGCTCAGGGTCTGCAGGCCGACGTACACCCGCGCTGAGCGGGTCGCTCAGTCCGGCGGCAAGGGCAATCGACAAAGCGCGGTGAGCAGGTCATCGGGCGCCCGGCCGGTCACCGGATCGGCCAGTGAGGCGGCTCGCGGGCCCACCAGCAGCCAGCCGTGGGGCGAGTCGGGCGGCAGCACGCCGATCGGGATGTACGGCAGCAACAGCAGCATGCGCTTCTCGACCTTCGCGTAGAGCGCGGCGCGCCGCTCGCGGTCGAGGGTGTGGTTGGCCTGGTTGATCAGCGCGCCCAGCGCCGGATCGGGCGCGCCCAGGGCGTCTTGCACCATGCGATCAAAGAAGCGCACCGCGGGCAGCGGGTCGGCGCCGATGACATGATCGGCGACCCGCGCGAGCACGCCGTCGACCTGGCGCTCGCTCAGCGCCCGGCCCAGATTTTCGGGGCTCAGCGTGACGAGGCGCGTGGCGAGACCGACCACCGCGAGCTGCTCGGTGGCGCGCTGCGCCAGCGGCACCAGATGCGGCAGCGTGCCGATGACCAGCGGCTCGAGCTTGCCCCCGGCCTCACGCCGCGCCGCTTCGACCTCGGCGCGCGCGGTGCCGGGGTCGTGGTCCAGCTCGGCGAGGCGCGCGTCGTAGCCGAGCAGGCGGGCTTCGAGGAAGCGGCCGGTGGGCAGCAGGCGTCCGGGGAAGCGCTCGGCCAGCGCCGGGCGATCGAGCGCCAACGCCATGGCCCGGCGAACGCGGGCCTCGCGGTGCGGGCCCTCGCCGAGCAACAGGATGCCGACCCGCGCGGTGATGCCCGGCTCGACGTAGGGCAAGAGGCGCACGCCGGTCGTGGCGAAGCGGTCGTCCAGCGCGCTGGCGGTCGGGTCGAGCAGCTCGCGGGCTTCGATGAGATAGGCCGCGTCGGCCTCGCCACGCGCAATGCGGGCCAGGGCGTCTTCGGGCGAGCGCAGCGCGTGCAGGTCGATCGTGTCGGGGCCGACGCCATCGGTGGTGCGCACGAGGCGCAGGCCGGGGCCCTGGGTGGGGCCGTCGACGCGGAAGGCGCCGCTGCCCACCGGCGGGTCGAGCGCGCGCGCGTCGTCGCAGGTGCCCAGCTCATGAGGCAGGAGGCGCACGTCGGCGAGCTGCTGCATGGCCAACGGCACCGGCGCGGTGAAGTGGGCGCGCACCGTGCGGGCGTCGACGGGTTCAACCTCGGCCAGCTCGAGCCCAGCGGCGAACGCGGCGTCGCGCAGGGCGAATCGCAGCGACCAGACCAGATCGGCGGCCTCGGCCGCGCGGGCGTTGCCGCCGGGCAGGCAGGGGTGGGCGTGGAAGACCGCGCCGTCGCGCAGGGTGAGGTCGATCGATCGGCCGTCGTCGGCCACCGTCCACGACGTGAGCGCGCGGCCCTCGACGCGGCCATCGGCACCCACGAAGGCCAGCGGTTCGAAGATGGCCTCGACCGCGGCCATGGCCACCGAGCGCGTGCGCGGATAGACCGCCAGGGTGCCGCGCGCGGTGGTCCAGAGCAGGCGCAGCGTGCCGCCCGAGCCGGTGGAGGGGCGCATGGCGCGCCAGAGCAGGCCGCCGCCGATGCCGACCGCGACCGCCAGCGCCAGGACCGCGAGGCTGAACCAGAGACCCCGCCGCGGCGCGGGCGCCGCCGGGCCCGCTGGATGGCCGGTGGTATCGCCGGTGGTCACCGAAGGCATCATCGCGGTGTCGATGCCATCGACCACGGCCACCGCCACCGTCGCCTGATCGTCTTCGTAGACCGGCATGGCGGTCGTCTGATCGATCGCCCCCGGGCTGAAAGCCGCTTGATCGATGGCGGTCTTGTCGATCGCCGTCTTGTCGACCGCCGTCTTGTCGACCGCCGTCGCGCCCTCGGGCAGCGTCACCGTGGCCCAGGCCTCGGTCGCCGCGCCCTCGCCGGCGGTGAACGCAGCAAGCGCCGCGCGCATCGCGGTCGCGTGCTCATAGCGCGCCTCGGGGTCTTTTTCGAGCGCGCAGCGCACCACCGCCTGCAGGCCCTCCGGCGCCATGCCCATGGGCGGCGGCTCAGCTTCGACGTGCTGCCTGAGCACCGCAAACTGGTTGGCCCCCACAAACGGCACGCGGCCCTGCACCATGCGAAACAGCAGGATGCCTACCGCGTAGACGTCGGTCGCCGGGCTGACCGGCAGGTGCATGACCTGCTCGGGCGCCATGAACGGCGGCGTGCCCAGCGTCACCTCAGCGGTGCTGCGCATCTCGGTCGAGCCGGCCGGATCTTCGAGCAGCTTGGCCAGCCCGAAGTCGAGCACGCGCACCTCTTCGCGGCCGTCTTTGCCGGCGACGAGCATCACGTTGCCGGGGCTGATGTCGCGGTGCACGATGCCCAGGCTATGGGCCTCGCCAAGCGCTTGCAGAATCTGATCGGCCAGCTCGACCGCGCGCGGCACTGGCAGGCGGCGCTGCTCGTCGAGCATGGCTTCGAGCGTGCGGCCTTCGAGCAACGCCTGCACCATGAAGATGAGGCCGTCGCGGTCATGGCCGTGGTCGTACAGGGCGACGGTGTAGCGGCAGGTCAAGCGGGCGAGGGCCCGCGCCTCGCGCTGGAAGCGGGCGCGCAGCTCGGCCTCCATCGACGCGACGACCAGCGATGAGGGGCGGAAGACCTTGACCGCCACCGCGCGGCGGGCGCGCAGATCCTGGGCGCGATAGACGGCGCCAAACGTGCCTTGGCCGATGCGCGCTTCGAGCGTGTAGCGCCCGGCCAGCGTGCGGCCGACCAGCGGATCGTCTTCGTCAATTTTGTCCATCACCGCCGGAGCGTACCCCGAACCGGGGCCGTCGTCACCGGCGCTGTTGGGCCCAGGCGACGGTCGCGCGCAGGCCGTCGGCGAGCGACGTGGTGGCGGTGAAACCGAACGACGCAGCCCGGCGCGTATCGAGCACGCGCCGCGGCTGGCCCTCGGGGCGGGTGGCGTCCCAGCGGATGGCGCCGCCAAAGCCCGTCGCCTCGGCGATGGCCGCGGCCAGCGCGCGCATCGGCGTCTCGACGCCCGAGGCCAGGTTCACCGGCTGCGGGTCGGCGTGGCGCGCGGTGGCCAGCAGAATGCCGCGCGCGGCGTCGGCCACGTACAGGAAGTCGCGCGTCGCCTCGCCGGTGCCCCAGCAGACCACCTCGGCGGCGCCCGCCGCGGCGGCCTCGACGAAGCGCTTGATGAGCGCGGGGATGACATGCGCGGTGGCGTCGTCGAAGTGATCGCCCGGGCCGTACAGGTTGGTCGGGATGAGCGTGATGCCATCGAAGCCATACTGGTGATGGCATTGCACGATGGCTTCGTGAAGCAATCGCTTTGCCATGCCATAGGGCCCGGTGATGGCATTGGGCGGGCCATGCCACAGGGTCTCTTCGCGCAATGGCATCGGCGCGTCTTGCGGGTAGGCGCAGGTGGTGCTGATGAGCACAAAGCGGCCCACGCCGGCCCGGCGGGCGGCGTCGACAAGCAGCAGGCCCATCAGCGCGTTGTCGACCAGGAACTCGGCCGGGCGCGCCTGATTGGCGGCGATGCCGCCACAGGCCGCGGCGAGGTGGATGATGACCTGGGGGCGCGCCTGGGCCACCAGCGCGCGCACGGCGGCCTGCTCGGTGAGATCGGCCTCACTGCGACGGGGCGCGATGACCTCGGCGCCGCTGGCGCGCAGCGCGGCGCAGACCGCGCCGCCCAAAAAACCGCCGCCGCCGGTCACCAGCACGCGCCGGCCACGGAAATACTCGGGTTCGATCACTCGATCACCGGCACCCGCACCGTGACCTGGCCCTCGGTGTCGGTCGTGCCCACCCCGATGACCACCGGCGCCTCGCCATCGGTGCGCCACGCTTCAACCATCACCCCCTCGGCCGGCCGACCGCGCGCGTCGCGCAGCGCGATCTGCAACGCCGCGGCCGGGGGCAGCGTGACCCGCACCGCCGGCAGGTCAGTCGCCAGCGGCGGCACCGTCAGCGGCGCGCTGAGCGCGGGCAGACCCGAAGCGGCGCCGGGCGCGACGTGAAGGCGATGGGTGCCCGGGTCGAGCAGCAGCTGAAAGCGGCCCTGCTCATCGGTCTCGACCTGAAACGCGCGCGGCGGCGGCGTCTCGCCCGGCGCGTTGAGCCGCGGATCGGCAAACGCGGCGCTCTCAAGCCGCGCTTCGACCAGCGCGCCCTGCACCGGGCCACCGTCGGGGTCGAGCACCACGCCCGCGACCGGCGTGCGCGGCGTCACCACCAGCTCCAGCGGCGCGTCTTCGCTCACGTCGACCTCCAGCCGGCCCAGGCGATACGGCGCGTCGGCGGGCGGCTCGAGATCGACGCGGTAGCGCCCGGGGTACAGCGTGGTGGTGAAGCGGCCGTCCTCATCGGTCGGCGGGGCGTCGATCTGGTAGATGCCATTGCCGACTGAACCCCGAAACCGAAGCGTGACCCCGCCGACCGGCCGCTGGCCATCGGTGATGCGCCCGCTGGCGGTGAAGGTCGAGCCGAGGGTGCCCAGATAGATGCGCGAGAACCCCGAGCCGCCCTCGGCGGGCACCGTGGCGGCCAGATCGACGTCGGGCAGCGGGCCGGCGGCGGCCGTGCGGCGGGCGCGCAGCGTCACCGGGCTCTCGGCGGCGTCGGGCCAGAACAGCACCACAAAGCGCCCATTGGCGTCGGTCGTCGACTCGGTGCTGATGCGCTCACCGGTCGCCCCGGCGGCAAAGACCCGCAACCCGGCGAGCGGCGTCGGGTTGGTCTGGCTGATGAGCACCTCGCCGTTGATGCGCGGCAGCGGGTCGGCCTGCGGCAGCTCGACGGTGACCTCGCCGCCCTCCTCGGGCACCGAGAACTCCTCGACGCGCCACGGCGGATACCGATAGGCTTCGTCGGGGCGCACGTCGAGGTGGTAGCGCACCGGGCGCTTGCCGTCCTGCTCGATGGGCCAGAACGGCGCCAGGGTCAGGGCAAAACGCGGCGGGCCGACCTCTTCGGAGGCCTCGCTGGTGAAGGTCAGCGGGCGCACCGCGATGCCCTGCACCGCCCGCGCGGTCACCCGGGCGGCGAGCGCGCGCAGGTCTTCGCCGTCGGCGGCCAGCACCCGGCCATCGATGACCGCGCGGTCCGACAGGCGCAGCACGTCGATGGTGCGCACGGCCTCACCGTTGAAGTCGAGGTTGCGCACCTCGGCCGCGGTGAAGGGCGCGTCGCTGCGGGGCAGCAGGCGCAAGCTCACGCGCCACGCCGGCGCCTCGCCGCTGATGCAGGTCTGGGCGGCACAGATCAACGAAGCCGGGCAGCCGGCCGCCGGGCACTCGGCGTTGCTGCCGCCGGGCGTCTTGGCGTCATCATCGCAGGCCGCCAGCAAAGCGGCGAACAGCGCGAGCGGGATCAGGGCGCGCATCGGCCGCCATCGAGGCGCACGAACCACACCAGCCGCACCTTGAACGCGCCCTCGGGCAACGCCTGCCGCGGCGTCGGCTCGTCGGGCAGCTCTTCGTCGTCGCCGAGGAAGGGCCGATCGGCGATCACCAGCTCGATGCGGTGCACGTCCTCTTCGACGAACCGAATATTGGGGATGTCGGCGCACGGCTCGAACGGTAGCACCAGGCCGTCGATCAAATCCTTCGTCGACCGGCCGGCGGCGCGGCTCTGGAAGATGATCGGGTTGCGCCCGCTCGGGCGGTAATCGACGAAGACCCGGAAATAGATGCGGTCGTCGGGGTTGGGATCGTCGATCGGGCCGCTGCGCAGCTCGATCAGATCCTCCAGCTCGGGGTCGAACTCGATCAGCTGATTGAGCGGGGGCGAGGCCGCCTCGGTGATGAAATACGGCGGCAGATTGACCTCGATGGGCTCCGCTTCGATCGGCATGGGCACCACGCAGCCAGCCACCGCGCATGCGGCGAGCAGCAGGCAGAGCGCGGCCCCTCGAATCATCGGGCCTGGGTCGGAAAGCGCTTGGCCAGCCGCGTCTGTACGGCGGCGGGCACCAGGCCCGAGACATCGCCGCCGTTGACCGCGACCTCGCGCACCAGGCTCGATGACACGAAGAAGTGCTCTTCGCTGGTCATCATGAAGATGTAATCCACCGCGTCGGTGAGGCGGCGGTTCATGCTCGCCATCTGGAACTCGAACTCGAAGTCGCTCATCGCGCGCAGGCCGCGCAGCACGGTGCTGATGCCGCGATCGCGCGCGTAGTCGACGAGCAGCCCGCTGAACTTGTCGACCTCGACGCGCGGCTCGTCGGCGAAGGTCTCGGCGATCATGGCCACGCGCTCGTCGTCGGGAAAAGTCGGCGTCTTGCGGATGTTCACCGCCACCGCGACCACGACGCGATCGAAGACCGCGAGGCTGCGCTGGATGATGTCGACATGGCCGTCGGTGATCGGGTCGAACGAGCCGGGGTACAAGGCGACGCGCATTTTGGTCTCCGTCACGCAAAGTGCAGCACGGCGAGGCCCGCCGCGCCATGTTCGCGGGCGAACGCCGGAATCAGCCCGGCCGGCGGCTGCACGCGGTCGCCGGCGCGGTGTTCGACGCATACCAGGGCGCCGCCGGCCAGCCAACCCCCTGCGACCAACGCGGTCAATGTGGGCTCGACGGCGCCCAGGTCATAGGGCGGATCGAGCAGCACCAACGAGTGCGGGGTGGCCGGGCCGGCGAGGAAGCGCTCGACCCGCGAGACCACCACCTGGGCCGCTTCGCCAAAAGGCGCGGCGTTCTTGCGCAAGATCCGCGCCACTTGCGGATCCGCCTCGACCAACGTGCAGCGCGCCGCGCCGCGGCTGAGCGCTTCGAGGCCCAATGTGCCCGCGCCGGCGAACAGGTCGAGCGCCGCCGCGCCGGGGCACGGGTCGTCGAAACGATGGGCCAGCACGTTGAAAAGCGCCTCGCGGGCGCGATCGGCGGTCGGCCGCACCGTGCGCCCCGAGGGCACCTGCAAGCGCCGCCCGCGCGCACTGCCCGCGATGATGCGCGGCATCAGGCGGCGCCCGCCGACATCAGCCGCCGGTGCTCGCCGGTGAGCTGATCGGCGTCCGATTCGAGGAACAACCGGAAGCGCATCGCGGTGCCCTCGCCCGGCTTCGACTCGACCTCGATCTCAGCCCCGTGATGCTGCAACAGGCGCCGGCTGATCGGCAGCCCGAGCCCGGTGCCGCGCCGCTTCGTGGTGAAAAACGGGATGAACAGGTTGGGCCGCGCGCTCTCGGCGATGCCCGGCCCGGTGTCGCGCACCTCGACCTCAACCCGCGTGCGCTGCTGTCCCGGCCGACCCGGCGGCTCCTCCTGCACGCGCCGCGCGGTCAGCGTCAGCGTGCCGCCGGCTTTGTCCATCGCCTGACAGGCGTTGCGCGCCAGGTTCAGGCAGACTTGGTGAATCTGATCGATGTCGCCGATGACCACCGGCAAATCCGCGTCCAGATCGAGCACCACCTCAACCGGCCCCTCATGCTCTTCGGCGCGCATCAGCGTCGCGACGCGCGCCAGCACCCGATCGATGCGCATCGGGCAAAGCTCGCCGCGATACGGCCGCGCAAAGTCGAGGAACTGCCGCAGCACATGGTCGAGGCGGTGCGTCTCTTCGATGATCACGTCGATCCACTCGCGCGACTCGGCGTCGACCTCGGCCGGTTCGAGCAGCTCGGCGGCGGCCTTGATCGCGCCGAGCGGATTGCGAATCTCGTGCGCCATGCCGGTGGCCATCTCGCCGATGGCGCTCAGGCGATCGCGCTCGTTGAGCCGCTTGACCATCTCCGAGCTCTCCAACACCGTCGCCACCTGCGCGGCGAGCCCGGCGATGAGCCCGATCTCGTAGGTCGAAAACGCCTCGCGCGTGCGTTCGTCGCGCACGTTGATGAAGCCGAGCAGGCGGTCATTGGCCAGGATGGCAAAGCTGAGGCCGGCGGTGAGGCGGTCCATCACCCGGCGAATCGCCTGCAACCGCGCGCGCTCGGGCGAATCGACCGCCTCTTCGCCCAGATCGAGCAGCTCGCGCTCGACCTGCTCGATCGACAGCACCTTGTCGCGGCTGAGCGCGTCGAGAAAAGCCCGCCCGCGCACCACGTCGAGGCGCTCTTCCACGCCGCCGCCCAGCGCCGCGTCGGCCGTGGGCAGCGCGTAGACGTAGCCGCTGCCCTCCAGGAAATACACGCTGGCATGGGTGACCCGGCGCGACTCGCCCAGGCGCTCGATGAGGCGCGCGGCCAGCTCTTCGAGGCCCAGCACATGGGTCATCTCGCGCCGCAGCCGGCGGATCTGGGCCTCGAACTCGTAGGTCTCGCGAAACAAGAGCCGGCCGACCCACTTGTCGACCGCGCGCTTGAGGGGCTCGAACACAAAAAACAGCGCCACGCTCGCGGCCAGGGTGTTGAAGAAGAAGAGGTTGATCTGGCTCGTGCCCACCCAGATGAGCAGCGCGACGTAGATGACCGAGACGATGGCCGACAGCACCAGCAGCGCCAGCCCGCGGCCGAGGATCTCCTTGAGGTCGAGCAGGCGCGAGCGCTGCACCACCTGCATCCAGAAGAACATGTAGACGGTCGTAAACAGGTGCCCCGGCGTCGGCAGCGGCACCCCGAGCGCGGCGGGCAGCAGGTCGAGGCCGCTGAAGGCCACCGAGAGCGCGCCGCCGAAGACCAGGTACCCGAGGCGCGTGGCCTCGACCTTGGCTTCGACGTGGCGATAACGCAGGAACAGGCGCCAGACGCACCAGCCATAGGTGCACAGCGCCACCGCGGCGATGAACGACTTGACCAGCGGCTGATCGACCAGGTCGGTGCCGACCAGCACCACCGCGACCGCCGAGGTGACGTGCACCGCCGTGCGCACCGCCGCGACCGAGGTGCGCAGCACGCGCTCGAAGAACCACAGCGCCGTCTGGGCGACCACCACGCCCGAGAGCAGCAGCAGCCGCAGCCACACGCTGCCGCCGACGACCGAGTGCATGAACCACGCGAGGTTGTAGAAGAAAAAGCCGCCGAGCAGCGCGGTGAACGCGGCGCGGTGCTCCACCCGCCTCTCTTGAAATGCCACGTTGATCGCAAAGCCCAGCAGCAACAGCGCCGCGATCAACGCGCTCTGGGTCTGCACACCCACGGGCGCCTCCTCGATGGACAGGAATGCGATGCCCGGGCGCGGAACGCAACGATCTCGCGTCGAGGGCCGCGTTCGCGGTAGATCGATCGCCGTGAGCCGCCGCACCGATCCGCCCCCGCCATCCGCGGCGGCGCCCCCCGACGAACCCGATGAGGCCGAGCTCGACGCGGCGCTCGACGCGCTCGATGCGCTCGACGCTTCGCCCCCGGCGCCGATCGACCGGACCTCGATCGACTCGCTCATCATCGAAGCGCGCGACCCCGATGACAGCGAAGGCCCCGTCGAGCCGCCGCCGGTGCTCGATCCGCTGCCCTGGCTCGACGCGCCGGTCGGGCCGCTGCGCATCGCGGTCGCCGGCGGCAAGGGCGGCGTGGGCCGCAGCCTGCTGACCGCCAACCTGGGGCTGATGATGGCCCGCCTCGGCCGCTCGGTGCTGCTCGCCGACCTCGACCCCAACGGCCCGGCGCTGCATACCTATCTTGGTCTCG
>JAGQJJ010000936.1 GCA_020430675.1 Myxococcales bacterium | reverse complement strand
TCGGACGTCAGCTCGACCAGCGAGGGCCGCCCGACGGCCAGCTCGATCTCGGCCGGCGGGCGCACCGTGCGCTTCTGGCCGGCGAGGAGCCGCGCGGGTTCGACGCGCACCGTGTAGGGCACATGGTCGTTGCGCCGCCCGCCCCGCACCGTCAGCCGGTACTCACCGGCCTCCAACTCGCCCTCAAACGCGCGACCGCCGCCCAGCCGGGCCACCTGCGCCGCGTCTTCGCCCTTCACGCGCAGCAGCGTGCCCGCCATCTCGTCGTCGAGGCCGATCGTGACCTTCGAGGCCGCGGGCATGGTGAACGTCCACCAGTCGGGCGTGCGTTCGCCGCCGCCCTCCGGCTCGCGCCACGTATGCCGCACCGACTGCGAGAGCGGCAGCGCGTGCGGGCCGTGGCCGACGAGCGCCTTGGGCGGGTCGACCGGGTCGAGGCGCGTCAGGCGGCGCGTCTCGACGTCAGCCGGCAGCACGATGACGCGGTAGCGCCCCGGCGCAAACACGCGCTCGATGTCGCAGCGCGCGACCGGCGCCATCAGCGGCCAGCCGTCGGCATCTTCGAGGCGGCAGTCGAAGCCATGTCCGCGGCCCAGGCTGCGCAGGCGCCAGGTGCCCTCGGCGGCGACGTTGAAGGTATAGGCCACCGCGCGCCCGGCGGGCACGGTGCGGCGCGCGGGGATGCCCGGCGCCAGGTCGCCGCCTTCGATGAGCGGCGTGCGCGCGAGCTGCACGCCCAGGCGGCCGCGGCTGGCACCTTCGGTCGCCACCGTGAGCTGATAGTCGCCGACGCCCAGATAGCGCGCGATGCGGAAGTTGCGGCCCACGCCGTCGCCGGCCGCCTCGGCGAACCCGACGCGCGTGCGGGTGCGCAGGTTGCCGCGTGTCTCCAAAAGACCAAGCGATTCAAGCACATACAGCGCCGGCTTCTCGACGCGCACCCGCCAGGTCTGCTCGGCGCCGCGGTCGAGGTCGACCTGGGCCGGCGGGCCGGCGGTCAACAGCGGGAACTCGGGCAGCGCGCTCAGCGCCTCGGTCGGCAACGGGCGCGCGGCGGCGGGCGGGGTGGTCGGCGTGACGAAGACATGGGCAAAGACCGGCTTGTCGGTGCGATTGCGCACGCGCACCTCGAAGCGCGCTTCGCCCACCGCGCGCCGTGGGGCCCAGTCGCCGCCGTCGATCGAGACGTCGAGCGGCTGGCCATCATGCGTCAGCGCGCTGACCTCGCCCCGCGCGCTCGATTGGGCGTCGATCTTCAGCACCTCGCCCGGCGTCAGCGCAAACGGCAGGGCTTCGACCAGATCGGCGGGCAGCGCGCGCACCACCAGGCCGAAGGGCATGTCACCCTGCACGCCGCGGCGCAGCGTCAGCGGATGGGTGTGGTCGAGCGTGACCCGGGCGCGCTGGAAGACCGGGGGCAGCGTCACGGGTGTCGGCGTCAGCATGCCGGCGCTCAGCGGGTTCCACATCGCGGGCCGCATATCGAGCGCCACCACGCGCGCCGCCCCGCCGTCGGCCGGGCGCATCTCGAGCGTGTGGCGACCCGTGCCCAGCGCCAGCTCCAGCGTGTCTTTTGAGAATGGGGGCGTGGTGTAGTCATCGGGCCGCCGATCGAAGACCGGCTCGACGCGCAGCTCGGCTTCCGGCGCGCGGAAGTTCCACGTCGACGGCTCGGTGACGTCGAGGAAGAGGATGACCGTGCCGTCCAGGTTGAACCGCCGCGCATAGCGCGTCTTGGGGCTCAGCGGGATGACCTGCTGGTCTTCAACGGCCGCGCGGCCATCGATCTCGCGCGTCAGCAAAGCGGTGGGATCGGGCAGATCGCCCGGGTCGCCGGGGTGCAGGGTGGTGATGAAATAATCGCCCTGGCCACCGAGCAGGTGCTGGGTGCTGATGGGGGCAAAATACTGGAGTTCGTAGACCTGGCCGGGCGGGCCAGTCACGGTGATGACGTTCTCGCGTTCGAGGGGCGCAAAGACCTGGGCGACCGGCACGCGCGACGCCTTGGTGATGCGCGCGCTGGTGCCGCCGGCGGGGTAGGGGTTGCCCTCTTCGAACCGCGCCACCGCCAGCGCGACGGGCGCGTTCTCGGCGAGGCTGACGCGCACCGCGCGCGCGGCGCCGTCGACGCGCAGGCGGTCGACGCCGTAGGGTCCGATCGCCCGCCGCACGCGCGCCGCTTTGGCCGAGAACGGCTCGACGCCCCAGCGCAGGTAGAGCGGCTGGTCATCGCCGCCCTGGGCCCAGGCTTCGGCGGGGCCGCCGTAGGCCGCCAGGCGGTA
>JAGQJJ010000935.1 GCA_020430675.1 Myxococcales bacterium | reverse complement strand
CACCTTCGCCTTCACCCTCGCCGCCGTCGGCCATGATGCTGGCGTCGGCGCCGCCCCCACCGCCTCCGCCGCTGTCGCAGCCGTAGAACACCATGCTCGTCAGGGCCAGCATCAGGGCCCACTGCATTGAATCGCGCATCCAGGTTCTCCCCTCGGTTGGACACTGCCCGCGAGGTTACCGAGTCGCGCCCATTGCGAACAAGCGCCGTGCACCGTGATGAATCTTGTTCACCGTCAACGGATCGCCCCCGCGGGGCCGCGAGCCGGCGCGCACACCTTTCACCGCGCCCGGGCATCGGGTACCATGCCCGCCGCTTTCGACGGAGGAGATCGCGCGTTGACCGCCATCCCGGACCTGCAAGCCAAAGCCGCGGTCTTGATCGAAGCGCTGCCTTATTTGCAGCGCTACGCGGGCGAGATTCTGGTGGTCAAATACGGCGGACACGCCATGACCGACCCCGAGTCGGCGGCCAGCTTCGCCCGCGACGTGGTGCTGCTGCGCTCGGTCGGCTTCCGCGTCGTCGTGGTGCACGGCGGCGGACCGCAGATCGGCGCCGAGCTGAAGCGCGCCGGCATCGTGAGCACCTTCAAGCAGGGCCTGCGCGTCACCGACGATGACACCATGCGCGTCGTGCGCCGGGTGCTCGTCGGCGAGGTCGCCCAAGAGATCGTCGCCCGCATCCATCAGGCCGGTGGCCGCGCCGTGGGCCTCTCGGGCGCCGACGGCGGCCTGCTGCGCGGGCGTCGCCTGCTGCTCAACGGCGAAGACATCGGCCGGGTCGGTGAGATCGTTCAGGTCGATGACACCGAGCTGCGCCTGCTGACGGGCGGCGGCTTCATCCCGGTCATCTCGCCCATCGCCATCGACGCCGACGGCGAGCCGCTCAACGTCAACGCCGACTCGGCGGCGGGCGTCATCGCCGGCCATCTGCAGGCGCGCAAGCTGCTGCTGATGACCGACGTCGCTGGCGTGCTCGACCGCGACGGCGAGCTCATGGCCAATATCGCCCGCGAGCGGGTCGAGGCGCTCATCGCCGACGGCGTGCTCACCGGCGGCATGATCCCCAAGATGCAATGCGCGCTCGACGCGCTCGCCCGCGGCACCCGCGCGGTGCACATCATCGACGGCCGCCTCAAGCACGCCCTGCTGCTCGAGCTGTTCACCGACCGCGGCGTCGGCACCGAAGTCATCTGATGCCTGGCATTCTCATCACCGCTGCCATCGCGGTGAGCCTCGCCGTCGCGCTCGTGCTCTGGCGCCTGTGGCCGGTGCTCGCGGGCCGCGCCCGCGCCGGCGAATCGCGCCAGGCGACGCTGGTGCGCTGGAACAGCGCGCTGGTGCCCATGCTGCGCAAGATGCTCGATGGCAAGCTGCACGTGGCGCTGGCCGCCTTCTTCAAGAGCGAGCGCGACGGCGTCGAACGCACGCTGGCCACGTGGTCGATGGAGCCCACCCTGCTGCCCGACGTCGACTTCATCGCCATCGCCCGCCCCGGCGGCGACGACAAAGCGCCCGAGGTCATCGGCGTCGCCGAGGCCGCCGCCCTGCGCGCGCTGCTCGCCGGGCGCGTCACCTCGCAGGTCATGTGGGGCCACACCGCCTATGTGCAGCTCTGGCCCGATGACATCGATCTCGCCGCGGTCGTTGAACTTTTGACCCCCATCACCGAGTTCCGCGAACAGCACGGCCTGCCCGCGCCGCCGAGCAAGGAGAAGCCCGATGAACCCGCAAGCTGATCTGGTTGCCCGCGCGAAGCAGGCACTGACGCCCAATTACAACCCGGCGCCGATCTCGTTCGCCCGCGGCGAAGGCATGTGGCTCTACGATGAGGCGGGCAAGCGGTACCTCGACTTCGCCGCCGGCATCGCGGTCAGCGCGCTGGGCCACGCGCACCCGGCGCTGGTCGAGGCGATCTCGGCGCAGGCCCGCGAGGTGCTGCACACCAGCAACCTGTTCCTCGTGCGCCATGCCATCGAGCTGGCCGAGAAGCTCAACGGCGTGTGTTTTTCGGACCGCGTCTATTTTGGCAATAGCGGCGCCGAAGCCAATGAAGCGGCCTTCAAGATCGCGCGGCGTTATATGCGCCTCGTGCGCGGCGAGGATCGCTTCGAGTTCATCTGCGCCCACGGCAGCTTTCACGGCCGCACCTGGGCCGCCATCACCGCGACCGGCCAGCCCAAGTACCAGAAGGGCTTCGCGCCGCTGGTGCCCGGCTTTCTGCACGTGCCCTACGACGACCTCGCCGCGGTTGAAGCGGCGATCGGGCCGCACACCTGCGCGGTTTTTG
>JAGQJJ010000934.1 GCA_020430675.1 Myxococcales bacterium | reverse complement strand
CGCCGAGCTGGAGCGCATTCGCAAGCAGGGCGACGACGCCTTCATCGAAGGCCGCAACGCCGACGCCATCCGCTACTACGAGGACTTCGTGCGCCACACCCGCGACAAGCGGCTCAAGCGCATGTTGCAGCAGACGATCGACGAGCTGAAGCGCCCGACCCCGCCCTCGCCCTGATCGCTACAGCGCGATCTCGAACCGATCTTCTTCAACGCCGTCGACGTTGACCCGCCAGCCGGTCAACGCCTGCGCGCCGACATCGATGAACGTCGCGCCCCAGGTCATGGTTGCCGCGAAGCGCAGATCGAGCTCGTCGGGCCGCGCCTCGGCGATGGCATCGCGGGCTTCATCGGGGCTGCTGAGCAGCCCGCCGCCGCCCCCATCGACGATGTACGTGACCCCATCGGCCGCAAAGCGCTCGTAGCTGTGCAAGTGACCGGTCAGCACCAGCGGCACGCGGTGGGCGGCGAACAGACCGTGCACCCGGGTGCGTGTGCCCAGGTTGGGCTCGGCGCCGAAGGTGAAGAAGGGTCGATGAAACGCCGCGATGGCAAACCGCAGCGCCGGATCGGCATCAACCGCCTCCAACTCGGCGCGCAACCACGCGATCTGCTGGCCCTCGTCATCGAAGTCGCGCTCCGAGTTCAGCATCAAGAAGCGAACGCCGCCGTAGGTGAAGGCGTGATAATCGCCCACCGCCGCGTCGCCGGGGGCGCCCTGCCCGCTGAGCAGACGCAGCGACTGCACCGAGAGCTCGTCCTGCCCTTCGTTCTCGTGGTTGCCCATGCAGGCGTGAAAGGCCATGCCGCGCAGCGCTGGCGCAAACGCGCGGTAGAAGCCCGTCCAGGTGTCGATCGGGTTGGTCTGATAGACGATATCGCCGCCGTGCAGCAGCAGATCGGGCTCGGCCTCGACCACCTTGGCCACCACGTCCTCAAAAAACGGCGCCATCGTATCGGCCACAAAGGCCAGCCGGAACGGCTCGCCCGACATCGGCGGCGTGCGCAGCGTGCCCTGCAGCGGGCCCACCGAATAACGATGGCGCAGACCCGGCGCCAGGCCGTGGAAACGCGCCTCTTGCAGCGAGTACTCGCCCGGCCGATCGGTCACCGGCAGCGTCGTCTCAAACGGCGGCCAGGTGTACTCGACCCACTGCGTGCTGACCGACGGCATGACCTCGACCCCCGCCACCCCGTCGACTTCGAGGCGCACCGGCACCGGCGTTGGATCGAGGGTCTCGAAGCGCACGACCACCTCGCCCTCGGCCCCGATGAAGCTCCACGGGCCCTTGCTGAACGGGTGCTCGGGCCATTGCACGCGGTCGATGGCATCGACGATGGCATCGGCGGGCAGCGCGTCGGGCGGTGGCGCATCGAGCGCGGCGTCGATGGCATCGTCGGCCACGACCGCGGCGTCCGGAACCTGCGCATCGGATGGCGCAGCCGGCGGCACGCGGGTATCCGCCGTCGCTTCGTCATCCGGCCCCTGACAGCCCAATGCCAACACCGCGCCCACCTGCGCGCTGCGGATCAGAAAACGGCGTCGATCCATGCCTTCGCGTGCCATGACCATCAATCCCAGCAGCCGAGGATGAGCGAGGGCCCGTTGTCGGAGTGAACATACGGATACGACCAGCAGCCACCCGGGCACGCCGACTGGCTGCGCGTGCCGTCGCGGTCGACGATCTGAATCGACAACCCGTCGGCCGCGCAGGTGCAAGACTGACGCAAACGCGCCTGCCAGTAAGGAAAAGGCCCACGCTCCAGATTGACCAGATCGCAGTAGCGGTCGGGCTGCTGGCAGGTGCCCTCGTAGCACATCTCGCGTGGGAAGACGTTGGTCGGGCAGACGGTCGCCGGGTCATGCGGCACAGGCGGATGCGCGCACGCGCCGGCGACGCAGATGTCATCGGTGCACAGCACCTCGCGGTCGGCGCGGCAGCCCGTGCCATCGTCCACCGGCGGATGCGCGCACGCCCCGTCGAGGCAGACATCGCGCGTGCATTCGTTGCCTTCGTCGGCACATTGCGTGCCATCGTCCACCGGCGGGTGCGTGCAGATGCCCCGAGCGCAGACATCGCGCGTGCAGGCGTTGCGATCGTCAGGGCACACGGTGCCATCGGGCACGGGTCGTTGCCCGCATTGGCCGCCATCGCAGCTCGCGGCGGTGCAGGGGTTGGCGTCGTTCGGGCACGCGCGGCAGCCGACCACGCAGCGCCCGGCCTCGCAGATCTCGTTGTCGGCGCAATGCGCGTCGTCACCGCAGCCGCATTCGCCCGCATTGCACGGGG
>JAGQJJ010000933.1 GCA_020430675.1 Myxococcales bacterium | reverse complement strand
TTTAGTTCACCGAGTACGTCTGCAACGGCGCGGACGGCGCGGATGGCGCGAATGGCGCCGACGGCGCGAACGGGGCGGACGGCGCCAATGGCGCGGACGGCGCGGACGGCGCCTCGGTGGTGGCGATGTCGCTCGACGTCGGTGACTCGGTCTGCCCGGCCGGCGGCGCCAGCTTCATCGATGGCCTGGGCAACGTGACCTACGCCTGCAACGGCATCGACGGCGCGGACGGCGCGGACGGCGCGGATGGCGCCAACGGGGCGGACGGCGCCTCGGTCGTGGTCATCTCGCTGGCGGTCGGCGACGCCACCTGCGCCAACGGGGGCAGCAAGCTCATCGCCGGCGACGGCACCACGACCTACGTCTGCAACGGCGCCGACGGCGCCAACGGGGCCGATGGCGCAAACGGTGCGGATGGTGCCGATTGCGACACCACCGAGCTCGACTCGATGAAGGCCCGCCTCGCCACCCTGGAATGCGACCTGTACCCGCGCCGCGTCTTTGTGACCTCGACCAAGTTCGGCGCCGACTTCGGCGGCCTCGACGCCGGCGACGCGCTGTGCCAGGCGGCGGCTGACGCGGCCGGCCTGAGCGGCACCTTCAAGGCGTGGCTGTCCGACTCGGCCATCTCGGCCATCGACCGCTTCTCGGACGGCACTTGCTGGAAGCGACTGGACGACGTGGTCGTCGCCTCGGACCTCGCCGACCTGACCGATGGCCAGCTCTCGGCCCTCATCAGCGTCGACGAGAACGGCGTCTCACGCACCGGCTACGTCTGGACCGGCACGACCACCGCCGGCGACTCGACCTACAGCTGCAGCGACTGGAGCGCCACCAGCAACAGCGGCAAGGTCGGCTCCTGCAACGACGACAGCGATGGCACCAAGCCCCAGTGGTGGACGACCCGCGGCAACCTGAGCTGCGGCAGCACCGCCCGCCTCTACTGCTTCGAGCAGTAATCGCCGGGCCGGCGGCGCCCGCCCCTCCCCGGGCGTCGCCGGCCGGCAACCTTCCCGCGCAAAACGAAATCAGCCGCCAAATGCCCGCCTCGTGCGGGCTTTTGGCGTTTGGGGCCTGGCAGAACCCGGGGAAAGCAGGCCCCCGGGGGCTGCCAGGCTATGGCGCGTCGAGATCGTCGCCGGCCGGCGCGGGGGCGGTGCGCGTGGTGCGGGGCGGCGGCGCCGGATCGTCGACGAACCACAGCGTCAACCCGGTGGCGAGCAGGCCGGCGGCGGCCATGCCCAGGCCGATCGTCACGTCGAGCAGGCCGTCCCGGCGCGACTCGAGGTCGTGGTAATGGCTCAGCTCGCCCGCCGTCAGACCGACGCCCACCCGGTCTTCAATCTCGCGCGCTTCCTCGCGCGCATCCCACGCCAGATAGCCGGTCACCGCCCCAGAGAGGGCGAGGCCGGTGGCCAGTTCCATCGCGCCGATCGCGACCCAGCGCTGGGGCGTGCGCTCCAGCTCGACCTCCATCTCGACCGTCTCGCCGCGGCCCAGGTCGAAGGCGCGGCTCACCGGGCGGCGGCCGCGGCGCAGCACCACCAGCTCGTGGGCGCCGGGCGGCAGCGCGATGGGCGCGTCGAGCGGGCTCTGGCCGACCGGATCGCCGTCGACGATGATGCGCGCCCCGTCGGGCGCTTGCAGCCTCAGGTTGCCGGGCTGCGGCTTCGGGTCGATGACCAGCGCGATGGGCGTTCCGGCCACGCCGGTCACCTCGCGCACCACCGGCTCGTGGCTCGCCGCCGTCACCTCGATGCGCTGCGGCACGCCTGGCTCGACCTCAAAAGCCGCGGGCACCGGCTCGGGCGGCCCGTCGCCGAGCTGCGCGCGCGCATCGGCCACCGCTGAGGTGATGATGATGCGCGCCTTCTGGGCCTTGGCCTCGGTGCCGCCCTCGGCCTGCTCGATGCGCAGGCGGTCGAGGTAGGGCACCAGCGTCGAGAGGTGCTGGGTGGCGTAGACGCGGCGATTGCCGTCGGGCACGCGCTCCAGGTACTCGCGATAGGCCTTGATCGCCGCTTCGAGGTGGGCGCTGCCGCCATCGATGAAGTACTGAAGCCGATGGGCCTGACCCAGCGAAAACAGCAGATCCGGGCGGTCGGCGCCCGCAAGCGCGGCTTCGAAGGCGGTGATGGCGACCGCGTAGTGGCCGGCGCGGTAGGCGTCGCGGCCCGCGCGGTACAGCGCCTCGGGCGAGGTGGGCGGTGACCCGAGCAGCGCGATGAGGAGCAGAATCGGCTTCATGTGCCTCCCATCAACGGACGCACAGTCTATGATGATCGCCGTGC
>JAGQJJ010000932.1 GCA_020430675.1 Myxococcales bacterium | reverse complement strand
TCGACCGGCGAGCGCCCCGCGCGAAGCAGGGTCGCCAGCGCGGTCAGGCGCTCGGCGTGCATCGGGGGGGGGAGCGGCCTTGCATGGCCAAAGGGTGGACCTGAAAGCGCGCTCGATCCAGTTCTCGGGGCGGTGGCGGCCGAGGTCGATGGCGCTTTCGTCCGCCGGCGGGCCTGACGCATGCTGGGCTGAGACCGCACGGAGGAGGCCATGCGCGCTGCTCGTTATCTGACAATCGCCGCCCTGCTGGCGCCGCTCGCCGTGGCCTGCGACGACGAGGCCGACGCCGATGAGACCCCCGACGCCGCCGCAGCGCGCATCGGCCTGTTCAGCGCCGAGGTGGACTCGGTGACGTTTGAGGTCGACTACGCGCCGAACGCGGCGCCGTATACCGATCTGTCGCTGCGGCCGGGCAACCCGTGGACGCTGTTCGAGCGCAACGCCGAGGCCCTGTTTGAGCAGGCGCCGCGCACGCTGAACATCCCCCGCACGCTCGACGAGATGCAGGCGCTGTCGGCTGATGACGCCCCGCCGGGCGATTACGACGTCGACCGCCTGCTGGCGCTGGCCGCGGCGCATCGCGACCGGCCGTCAACCGAGCGCGACCGCAGCTTTTATGTCGTGTTTCTCGATGGTTATTTCGCCGAAGACGGCGCCCGCCAGACGGGCGTGCTCGGCGTGTCGATCGGCAATACCGGGGTCATCGCGCTGTTCAAGCCGGTCATCGACAGCACCAACGCCGCCCGCTTCGTCGAGCAGACGGTGCTCATCCACGAGTTCGGCCACGCAGTCGGGCTGGTCGACAACGGGCTCGCCATGGTCGAGCCGCACCGCGACGACGCCCACGGGGCGCACTGCACCAACAAAGATTGCGTGATGTACTGGCAGAACGAGGGGGTGGCCGATCTCGTCGCCTTCGTGCAGCGGTTTGCGCTGACGACCGAGACCGTGGTCTTCGGCCCCGAATGCCTCGCCGACGCCGAGGCTGCGGCGCGTTGAGCGCAGCCTACTGGACGAAGCGGCTGGCCACGAAGGTCGCGGTGCAGATGAGGGCCGCGAGGCCCAGCATGGCCGCCACGCCGGTGATGAAGTACGGGAATGCCATCATCACGATGCCGCCGATGAGGGCGGGCGAGCGGCGGGCGGAGCGACCGTAGCGGAACATGCCGAAGCCGACCAGGCTGACGCAGAAGTTGATCAGAAGGGAGTTGCCGTCCATGGGCCAACCCTGGACCTCTCCCTCACATCAATGCAAGGCGGTCGGGTCGATCAGGGCGCGACCGCGACGGTGCCGGGGATGTTCTGCCCGCCGGAGGGCAACGGCAGCACGGCGACCTCGCGCACCTCGCCGGGACCGTCGATGCGCAGGGCGATGAGCTGCGGGCCGGTCGAGCCCGAGACCGCGGGCAGGACGACCATGCCGTCGAGCGCGCCGCGGGTGACGATGGCCAGGTCTTCGGGCAGGCCGTAGCGCAGCTCGTCGACGACCGAGAAGGCGCCGCCGTCTTCGAGCAGGACCGAGACGCGCCCCGGTTCGAGCCGGGTGACCAGCGCGGTGCCATTGGGGTGAAAGCGCGCGACGCGGGCGTCATCCATGCCCTCGATGCGGGCGGCGTCGCGGGCGGTGTCGCCGTCGAGCGCCACGACCATCACCTGCCCGCCCTCGTCGGAGAGCGGCGAGCCGTTGGGCACCAACGCAAAGCGGCCGTCGGGCGAGATGTCGATGCCGGCGGTGTCGACAAAATCGGACCACAGATCAAAAGCGGCGGCCTGCGCGAAGCCACCGTCGGCCGTGCGCTTGAGCCAGCGGGTGTCGTTATCGTCGATGGGGTCGAAGACCGCCTGCCCGCCGAGCAGCAGCGCGCGGTCGGGCTGGCCCGGCACCAGGGCGAGCGAGGCGGCGAGGCGCAGACCCAGATGGGTGGGCAACGGGCTGAGCACGCCTTCGCAGCCGACTTCGAGGGTGAAGACGCCAGCGGCTTCGGTCACGTCATGGCGGATGGCGTGCACGTGCTGGCCATCGGGGTCGACGACCAGGTCGGTCCAGCCGACGCCGTCGAGCGCGATGGACGAGACGATGGCCGGGGCGCCCTCGCCTTCGACCTGCACCGTCTGCAGGACGCCGTCTTCGCTGAGCACCAGGACGTGGGTGCCGCCGGGCAGGAAGCGGGCGCGCTTGGGGCGGGCCATGAGGTCAAGGCGCTCACCGGTGGGGTCGAGGCCGTCTTCGGTGAGGGCAAAGAGGCCGATCTCGGTGCCATCGACGCCGATCTCGTCGGAGAACGGGAATCCGA
>JAGQJJ010000931.1 GCA_020430675.1 Myxococcales bacterium | reverse complement strand
TCGGCGCAGCGGCCGGTCTCGCCCTGGCACTGCAGGTCGCCCGGGCAGTCTTCGTCGAGGCATGACGGCCCGCAGACGCCATCGGCGCAGATGCGCCCGGCGCGGCAGTCGAGGTCGCGGTTGCAGATCGCCGGCTCGTCGCACAGCCCGTCGACGCAGCGTTGCGCGCCGGGGCAATCGGCGTCTTCGGCGCACCCGGCGGCGCAGTCGCCGTCCACGCAGCGTTGCGCGCCGGGGCAGTCCTCGTCGTCGACGCAGCCTTCCGGCGCGCGGCAGCGGCCGGTCTCGACCTCGCAGGTCTGGGCGCCGGGGCAGTCGTCGTCTTCGGCGCAGGGATCCTGACAGGCGCCTTCGATGCATAGACGGCCATCGAAACAGCCATCGGGTCCGCCGCAGGGCACGGCCTCGACGCATTCCTGGGTGCCCGGGTCGCAGTCGAGCGCGCCGGGGCAATCGGCGGCGTCGCGGCAGCGGTCTTCGCAGCGGCCGTCGACGCAGGCCCGCGGGGCCAGGCAGTCCTCATGGCCCAGGCACATCTCGGGCTCGACGCACCGATCGCCCTCGCAGCGCTGCCGCCCCGGGCAGCCACACGGGTCGCCGGCATCGGGCCGCGGGCCTTCATCTGGCGCGGCGTCGGGCATGGGCTCGGTCGCCGCGTCGATCGCGGCGTCGTCGCCCGGCGCGGGCGCGGTGTCGGGCGTCGGCGTGCCTTCGCCGTCATCGCAGGCCGATGACAGCGCGGCCAGGGCCAGCAACCAGGGCAGCGGGCGCATCATGCGGTCGTCCTCGTCAGGTTTGCGGGTCGATCAACGACCCCACCACACCATCCAGGTGGTCTGGGTGTAGTTCCAGTCGGTCGGGTGATAGGGCGTCGAGCCGCCGGGCCAGCCGCCCTGGCCGGTGGTCATGCACAGGTTGCAGCAGGCGCCGTACCACCCGAAGCTCTTGGCGTAGTCGGCGCAGCTATTGCCCCACGAGTCGTTGTCGCGGTCGACGGTGCTCAGGTTCTGGCCGCGGTGATAGTCCATGCGGCCGTTGCCGGTGGCGTTGAAGTTGAGGCGGTAGTTATTGGCTGGGTCGAGCCGGAAGCCGTCGAGCAGGATGCTGCCCGAGGCGGCCGAGGTCAGCCGCAGGCGGCCGAAGCGATTCCAATACCGCAAGGGAAGCAGGTAGTTGGCGCGATCGGGCGGGTCGTCGTGGCGCTTGCCGAGGTTGACGACCGTGTCGAAGCTGAGCGCCCAGGCGTCGATGTCGGACTCCGAGTTGTAGGCGCTGTAGACCATGGTCCAACCGCCGCCGTCGGTGTTCATGTCGCACATCACCTTGAAGCGGTCGGGCGAGCCCAGGGTGACCCAGTAGACGCCGCTGCGCGCGCCGCCGTTGGCCGCGAGGATGGCCGCGCAGTCGACCGCGGCGTCGTTGCGGGTGTTCAGCACGACCGCCGGGCGGCGGAACTTGCCCCAGAAGCTCATCCACGACGTCTGGGTGTAGTTCCAGTCGGTCGGGTGCCAGGGCGTCGAGCCGCCGGGCCAGCCGCCGGGGCCGGTGGTCATGCACAGGTTGCAGCAGGCGCCGTACCAGCCGAACGTCTGCGCATAGCCGGCGCAGCTGTCGCCCCAGACGTCGTTGTCGCGGTCGACGGTGCTGAGATCGCGGCCGCGGTGGTAGTCCATGCGGCCGTTGCCGGTGGGCGTGAAGTTCATGCGGTAGTTGCGCGCCGGGTCGATCGAGAAGTCGTTGAGCAGAATCGTGCCCGAGCGCGCCGAGCGCATCTCGACCGTGCCCAGCTGCGCCCAATAGCGCATGGGCATCAGGTAGTTCTGGCCCGGCTGCGGGTCGTCGGCGTTTTTGCCGCGGTTGATGACGGTGTTCCAGCTCAGCGCCCATTCGCCCTGCGCCGCGTGGCGGTCATAGGCGGCGTAGAGCTGCGTCCAGCCGCCGTTGGCCATGTCGCAGAGCGCCTGGAAGGGCGGGTCGCCGCCGTCGCCGTCGGGGTCGATCCAGTAGATGCCGTCGCGGGCACGGGGGTCGGCGGCGAGCAGGTCTTCGCAGTCGAGGCCCGCCGCGGCCGGCTCGTTGCGGGGCGCCTCGCGGTTCACGTAGCGGCCCCACCAGACCATCCAGTCGGTCTGGGTGTAGTTCCAGTCGGTCGGGTGGTAGGGGTTCGAGCCGCCGGGCCAGCCGCCCTGACCGGTGGTCATGCACAGGTTGCAGCAGGCGCCGTACCACCCGAAGCTCTGCGCGTAGCCGGCGCAGCTATTGGCCCACTCATCGTTGTCGCGGTCGACGGTCGAGA
>JAGQJJ010000930.1 GCA_020430675.1 Myxococcales bacterium | reverse complement strand
TGTATCGCAGAGCCCGGCGCATCGCGATACACGCCCCCGTGACCCGATTTCTGTGTCACTCAGCACTCGAAATACCTTCTGGTATTCCTGCGGCTTCGTTCCTTGAACTCGGGTCACGGGGTCGCTCCTCGCTCGACCGGTCATGCGCTACACGCTCCTCGCGGTACCTCGCCGCTCGCCCCACCGCCGACCGTGACAGCGGGGCCCGAATCTGATACCGACGATCGTTCCAATCGCCCGGCCGATCGGGCCATCGGGGAAGCATGTCGACCTCTGCCCGCACCGACGCGCTGCTGCGTTGGGCCATCCTCGCCGGCGCGCTGCTGACGTTTGTCGGCTTGCTGCTCACCCACCTCGACCCCACGCACGGTCGGCGCGAGATCGCGCTGGCAAAAGCCTTTCACGCCCAGGTGCTCGACGCGCCCGCGCCCGACATCACCGCGCTGCGGAAGGATGGCACGCAGGTCCGCCTCTCCGACCTGCGCGGCAAGGTGGTCTTCGTGAACTTCTGGGCGACGTGGTGCCCGCCGTGCCGCGCCGAGATTCCTGACCTCGAACAGCTCGCCGAGAAGATGAAGCATGTGCCGTTCGAGATCCTGGCGGTCAGCTCCGACGACTCGTGGGATGACATCACCACCTTTTTGGGCGGCAAAGAGAGCGGCATGCTGATCGGGCTCGACCCCGACCGGCAGGCCATCGCCGCCCGGTATGGCACCGAGAAGCTGCCCGAGACCTACGTGGTCGACCGAGCGGGCCGGCTGCGGCTGCGCTTCATCAACCAGCAGCCGTGGACCGACGAGCGCATCCACCGCTACCTCGAATGGCTGGCGACCACCCAGTGAACGCCGGGTCGGGGCGGGGCGGGGTTTATCATCCCGAGCTGCCCCGCGCCGGCGTCGTGCGCCATCGCCTCTTCTTCGCCGGCTTTTCGGTCTTTGCCGTCGTCACCACCGGCATCATCGGCTACTACATCATCGGCAACGGCCGCTGGAGCCTCGTCGACTGCGCCTATATGGTGGCGATCACCATCACCACGGTGGGCTACGGCGAGATTCTGCCGGTCAACGAGGTCGAAAACGGCCGCCTGTTCACCATCGCGCTGCTGACCTCGGGCATGGGCGTCAGCATCTACTTCCTCTCGGCGATGACCGCCTTCATCGTCGAGGGCGATCTGCGCGAGGCCATCTGGAGGCGACGGGTGCAAAAGAAGCTGCTCACCCTCAGCGGCCATCAAATCGTCTGCGGCGCGGGCGAGACCGGAAGCAGCGTGATCGAAGAGCTGGTCGCCGCCGGCCACGCGGTGGTGGTCGTCGAGCGCGACCAGGAACACCTCGACCGCCTCTTTCGGCGCCTCGGCGACCGCTGCTACGCCGTGCACGGCGACGCCACCGAAGACGCGGTGCTGCTCGAATGCGGCGTCGAGCGGGCCGCGGGCATCGTCGCGACGCTGCACACCGACCGCGACAACCTGTTTGTCACCGTCACCGCGCGCCAGATCAACCAGCGCCTCCGCATCGTCAGCCGCGCCGTCGACGAGCGCGCCGGCCAGAAGCTGCTGCGCGCCGGGGCCGACGCGATCGTCAGCCCCAACCAGATCGGCGGCAAGCGCATGGCCCACGAGCTGTTGCGCCCGGGTGTGGTCGGCTTCATCGACCTCATCGTGCGCGACTCGGAGCGCAGCCTGACCGTCGAGCAGGTCAAGCTGCCGCAAGGCACGCCGCTCGATGGGCGCACCCTGGCCGAGTCTCGCATCCGGCAGGCCGCCAATGTGCTGGTTTTGTCGGTCTTGCACGGCGGGGGCAGCAAACACACCTTCAACCCGCCTTCCGACCTGGTCCTGCGCGCCGGCATGACCCTGATGGTGCTCGGCGACACCGACGCCATCGAGCGCTTGCGGGCCCACGTCATCGCCGGCTGAGCGCGCGCCGCAATCAGGGTGAACAGGTGGGCGCGTCGAGCGGAAAATCGCGCGCCTGCAACAGCGCGTCGAGCGCATCGCGCGGCATCGCGCAAGCCAGCGGCGACAGCACATCCACCAGATCCATGCCCGGCGCGCCCTGATCGCCCACCGCGAGCGGATCGCTCAACAACGCCTTGAACAGCACGCCATCGGGCACTGAAGCCGGATCATCGTCCTCGGGCCCACCGTCATGGGCGTCCCAGATCAGCGCCGCCACGAGCCGCTCCGAGACCGCGCCCGACGGTGTGCCATCGCTGGTGCCCAGCGCCTGCGCCTCATCGAGCGCCTCAAGGTCGAGAACCCGGACGCCCTCAGCCCGCAGGTCGCGCTGCACCGGATCG
>JAGQJJ010000929.1 GCA_020430675.1 Myxococcales bacterium | reverse complement strand
GAATGGCTCGACGGCCGCATGATGCGCAAACGCCGCAGCCCGGCTTACTTCCGCAAGGTGGGCGCGCTCACCGCGCGGCTGCACCTTCACGCCGCGGCGTGGCGCCCGCCCATTGGCTTCGAGCGCCAGGCCTGGGACGCGGAGGGGCTGGTCGGTGACTCGCCGCTCTGGGGCTCGGCGACCGATCTGCCGGGCCTGAGCCCCTTGCAGATCGCGCGCTTCGAAGAGGCGGCCAGCCTCGTCGCCGATCGCCTCGACGCCTTCGGCACCGCGCCCGATCGCTTCGGTCTCATTCACGCCGACCTGCATTATGGCAATGTGATGACCCATGGCGGCGATGTCTTTGCCATCGACTTCGATGACTCGGGCGAAGGCTGGTTTCTGTATGACATGGCGGTGACGCTCAAGGTCGTGCGCCAGAAGCCCGAATACGGCGCGGCGCGGGCCGCGTGGCTGCGAGGCTACCGCGCGGTACGGCCGCTGTCGGACGAACACCTCGCGCTGCTCGACACCCTGATGCTGGCGCGCACGATCTGCCAGGCCCAATGGGTCGCGAGCCGCCGCGACAACCCGCGGATTCGCAAGTATGCGCCCATCATGCGCGATCAGGTGCTGAGCTTCGCCGATCTGGCGCTGGGGGCATGATGCCCTACCCTACTGACAGCCGTTGATGACAAAGCGGTCGAAGACTTCGCCTTCGGTGTCGATGGCTTCGCCCACGCCACGGCAGCCTTGAATGGTCAATGACAGGAAGCCGTGGCGGGCATCGTCCACCGCGGCCGTCCACCAGCCGCCGGGGGCCGCGCGCAGACCGGCGCCGGCAGTGCCCACGATGACATAGGGGATGGCGCCCCGCCCGCCCGGCACCGGACAGCGTCCGCGCATGGGCAGGGTGCGCTCATAGTGATGATCATGGCCCACCAGCACCAGATCGACGCCGCCGCGTTGCAAGGCGGGCAGGATGGCATCGATCACCTGAGTATTGAAGCCACGATAGCTTGAGCTGAACGGCGGGTGGTGGAAGAAGGCGATCTTCCAGGTGGCATCCGATGCCATCAGATCGTCGGTCAGCCAATCGATCATGTCATCTTCGTGGCGCCCAAGCGGATCGAGCAGGATGGGCACCAGCATCTCGGGGTTCGAGTCGAGCGAGATGAAATGCACCGGCCCGTAGTCGAAGCTGTAGTAGCGCTCCTGGTCCTGCGGCCGGTAGGCCTGCTCGAACAACCGATAGACATCGAGGTAGGGTTGGCCCTGCTGAGTGTCATACTCATGGTTGCCAATCGCGGGGAACGTCGGTACACGATGCAGCAACTCGCGATAGATGCCAAAGACATGGGACTCGAACTCAGAGAAGCGCCCAGTGTTGTATGCCATGTCGCCCAGATGCAGGAAGAGATCGAATTCGCGTTGCATGAAGGCATCGCGCACCGCGATCTGATCGACGCTGCCGTTGCCGCTGTCGCCAAACGCCAGCACCCGCACGGGGCGATGGTCGTCGGACCACGCGGTGTCGAAGATCAGCCCGCCGGCGAGGAGCTGGTCGTCCTCAAGCACGGCGTAGCAATAGGCGTGGTCGGGCTGCAGGTCGCTCAAATCGACGGCGTACTGCACATAATCCACTTCGTCGGCGGTGCGTTCGACGGGGAACTGCTCGGCCTCGGCGGGCACCTCGATCCACGGGCCGGCGGCCGAGGGGCCAAAGCGCACGCGGCCCATGCCGCCGGTCGTCGACGTCCAGACCACGCTCGCCGTGGTGCGCGTGACGCGCTGCAGATAAGGCGCGCGCCGCAGGCCGGTGCCGGCGGGGAAGCGCGGCTGGCCGCAGTCGAGCACCGGCGCGGCGCGGGCCGGCCCGGGATCGGGCGGCGGCTCGGCGTCAACCTCGGGCGTATCCGGGCACCAACTCGCGTCCACCATGGTTTCGGGCGCCGCATCGGCCTGATCTTCCGCGCCGTCCACGTCGTCTGGCGGATCGACCGCGCCCGCGTCGCGCGGATGGGCGGCGTCTGGCGGGTGCAATCGGGGCGGCAGACCGCTGTCCGTCGGCGCGGCAAAGACCGCGCGGTCGTATGTGACCCGCGTCGCGACGCCGGCGTCGTCGCAGCCGGCCAGGCCGCACACCGCCAGCAGCGCCAGCAGGCTGCGCCGCCGAATGGCCAGCGTCGCGACCAGCACCAGGAGCAGCCACGGCCCGCTGCGACCGCTTGCGGGGGTCGTCTGGCAGCCGTCGCCCCCCGGTGCCGCGGACGCCGCCCCGAGGTCTGCGACCGGCCGATGCCCGGCATCCTGTGGGGGCGGC
>JAGQJJ010000928.1 GCA_020430675.1 Myxococcales bacterium | reverse complement strand
TGATGGGCCCGTCGAGAACGAAGGCCGCTTCGAGGTTGAGATCGCCTGGGATGCGTTGGCGCCGGGCGGGGGCGATGCCATCGGCCGCCGCATGGCCGGCGTGCTCGAGGTGCGCCCGCGGCGCTTCGACACCAACCTGACCGTGCCGCTGGTGCTCAAGCGCGTGCCGGGCCTCGAGGGGCGCATCGAGCGGCGGGGCAGCGTTCAGCCGCTCATCGACAACGGCTACGAGCAACTCCAAATCTGGCTTGAGCGCGACCTCGGCACCTGCGACATCGGCGCGGTGGTGTGGGGTCGCCTGCAGCCGGCGCACCTGTACGTCGTGCGCAGTTACCTCGCCGCCAACCTCACCGACGAAGCCGCCCTGCTCAAGCTCGGCGAGAACGCGTTTCGCGATGCCACCGCCCGACTGCGCACCGACTGCAACGCCGATGGCCAGGTCGAGGTGGAGGCCCTGCGCGTCGGCCGCGACTTCGCCTACGGCGGCTTCCCCTCTGCGAAGGACTGGACTCCATGAGCAAGACCGTCTTCGGAGCCGCCCACGCGGCACCACTTGCGGGGTACCTGCACTTCACCGGCGGCGCCGCTCTAACCGTCGCGTGGAAGGCCTATGGTGCCACCGACCTACTACAAGACGGCGACCGCGCCCTCGCTGAGGGCGACATCATCGTCGAGGTCGAAGTCGTGAACACCGGGGCCGCCCCGATCTACGTCCTGCACCGTGACGCGGATGGCGAAGACCCCGGTGTCGCACCGGGTCTCCTCATCGACGAAGGCCAACTGTGGCGCGTGTCGCTCAACGGTCGAGACGTCACCAAGGTTTCCGTGCGGAGCCCCAGTGGGGGCGCCGCGTCTGGATGGATGAACTGCGGGCTGACGCGCCCGTAAGGAGGAATCGATGGCCATTTTCCGAATCGATGGCGCCCCGAAGACGCGGGCGGTCAACCAGGTCGCCCACGGGTTCGCGGTGGCCGACGCCATCCGCAACAGCGGCGCCGGGTGGGTGAAGGCTCAGGCCGACAGCGTCAGCAACGCGGGCCACGGCTGGGAGACCGGCCTGGTCTCGGCGGTGGCCGACGTCGACAACTTCACCGTGCGCTTCGACGGCCCCGTCACGTCGGCCGCCCACGGCTTCACCAGCGGCAAGGAACTGTTCCTCGACCCGTCGACCGCGGGCGATCTCACCGAGACCGAGCCGTCCGCCTCGGGCCAGGTGAGCCGGGTCTTCGCCACGGTCGTCGACGGCAACACGCTCAACGTGGGCGTGAAGACCGGCATCGAGATTCCCTGATGCTCCTTGAGCGGCACCTGCGCCACCTTGGCACCTGGATTCAGGAGCGCATCGTCGAGCGCACTGGCCGTGGTATCGGCGCCGATGGCGAGCCGCTCAAGCCCCGCGCCGATGGCACCCCGAGCCGGCTGCGCGAGAGCGGGGCGCTGCTCGGCGAGTGGGCGATCGATGTGGGCGCCACTGATGTCAGCGTCAGTCCGACCGCGCCCTATGCCGCCCAGGTCGACGCCGAGCGGCCGTTTGTCGGACTGACCGATGAAGACATCGAAGCGCTCGACAGCGAGGTCGACGCCGCCCTCGACGACGCCGAGCGCGAGCTGGGTCTGCGATGAGTTGGCGCCACGTCCGCACCGGCGCCATCGATGCCATCCATGCCATCGCGCCGAGCTACGCCCCGACGATCCGCTTCGTCTGCGAGCAGGCGGCCACCGGGCGCACGACGCCGCTCGAAGACCGGACCCGCGCCCGATCGTTCGACGTCGTGCAGCTCTCCGTCGTCGACGATGAAGAGGCCAGCTTCAAGACTCGGCGCTTCCGCGCCCGCTTCGAGGTGCGCGTGCTTTACGTCGAGGGCGGCGCGCCCAACGTCGCCGACCTCGAAGCGATGGAGGGCGAAGACCAGGAGATCATCCTCGAGACCCTGATCGACCCCGACAACTTCGGCGCGGGCGTCATCACGCAGTACGGCGCCGGCGCCCCGTTCAACCGCCGCGCGTCACCGGGCAAGCGCCTGCTCGTGATGCCATTCGATGCCATCTACTACCGCGAGCCGCTGGAGGCATGACCCATGGCTGCCAAGACCACCAAGTTCAAATCGCTGCGCATCGTGCCCGAGGACGTCTACGGCTATGGCAGCGTGCCCACCGGGGCGACCCGTCCGACCGGCGCCATCTTCGACCGCGCGGTCGCGCTGCCCGTCGACGCCGGCGAGCTGACCGTGCCCGACCAGCCGATGGTCGCCACCATCGACCAGGCCCGCGCGGCGTTCTACAACACGCCCGATGAGGTCGACGGCCTCGACG
>JAGQJJ010000927.1 GCA_020430675.1 Myxococcales bacterium | reverse complement strand
CAGCGCCGAAGCATCGGCGGCGCCGAGGCGTGCCAGCCAGACCCAACCGGGCAACGCCGCCAGCGCGCAGATGATGGCCGCCGCGCCGCCCGTGCCGCCGCCGATCAACGCCCGGCGCCCTCGATGGGGTTCGGCCGGGGCCGCGCTCGCCGCCCAGCCGGCCAACGCCACGAGCAGCACCACCGCCCAGGTTCGACCCGCCCAGGGCACCACAAAGCCGGGCCAGAAATCGAGCGCGCCGACGCCCGCCCAGTGCCCGCGATGGGTGGCGGCGATGGTCGCAAACAGCGGCACCACGGCGGCGGCGAGCATCGTCAGCAGGCCCAGGCCATGCCCCGCGCGGCGCAGAAGCGTGGCGGGCCTCACGTCGTCCAGCCCTGCGCCGCGGCGATGCGCTGCTCGAACTCGGCGTCGCCGCGCCGCGCGTCCATCACCACCTGGCCCGCTTCGAGGCAGGCCACGCGATCGCAGACCGAGGCGGCAAGATGCGGCGCCGCGTCGGCGAGCACCACCGAGGCCCCCTGCGCCGCCACTTCGCGCAGCGCCGCGGTCAAGGCGCGCAGGCCGGTGCCATCGAGCGCGTCGCCGGGCTGATCAAGCAGGTAGACCTGCGGCCGCCGCACCCAAAGCCGCGCCAGCGCGAGGTGTCGGCGCTGACCATGCGAGAGACGGCTGACCGGGGTATGCAAGGCGGGCAGCGGGAAGGCCTTGAGCGCCGTCTCAAGCCGACCGGGCAGCTCGGCGCGCGGCACGGCGTCGAGCGAGGCCCACAGCTCAAGCCACTCGCCGAGCGTCAGGTCAAACGGACCGGGAAGTTCATGCGCCAGCAGGCCGGCGACGCCGCGCAGCTTGCGGGGGCTGCGGGTCACGTCGCGCCCGTCGAGCACCAGCCGGCCGCGCAACGGCTTGAGGGCGCCGGCGGCGACCGCGAGGGCGCTCGATTTGCCCGAGCCCGTGCCGCCAACCAGCCCCAGGATCTCACCCGGCCGCACCGCAAACGAGCAGCGGTCGAGCCGACGCTCGCCTCGCTCCCCCGAAACCACCACGCCGACCAGCTCGATCACAACTTGTCCGCTCGCCTCGTCGTCGCACGCAGAGCCGGAGATCGCATACCCGCCGGCCCCCGCGCAACCGGGATGACCCTTGCCCCATCGCGCCGCCCCGACCGCGCGAGTAGAATGCCGCCGTGCGCCTCCTGCTCGCTGCCCCTTTTGCGTTGGTCGCCGCGCTGCTCGTGGCTTGCGAGCCGCCGCGGCCAACGCCGCCGAGCGCCGCGCCCCCGGCCGACCACACGCCGTTTTTCGTGCGCCACCACGAAGCGGCCGACGGCTGCGCGGCGTGCCATGGCCCCGAGCCCTGCGCCCGCTGCCACCACGCGCGCCCGCCAGCCGATCACCGCCCCGGCTTTGCCGGCGCCCCGCACGCCGCCGCCGCGCGCCTCGAACCCGACCGCTGCGCCGTCTGCCACGCGGGCCCTCTCTGCGCGCGCTGCCACGCCCACTGACGCGCGTTGCCCACGCGGCGGCCCTTGTGCAATGCTGCGATCATGCTGAAACGCGCCCGCGCCGTCGTCCCCGCCGCGCTCTGCGCCCTGCTCCTCACCGCCGCGCCCGCCGCCGCGCGCACCGTGCTTCAGCACGACAGCTTCCAGGGCGGCGGCCAGGTCGCCTTCTACCCCTCGGTCGGCTTCGAGCAGGTCTATGGCGCCATCTTCATCGTGCCCGACGACCACCCCGAGTACCGCATCTGCCGCGTGCTCGCGTGGTTCGGCCCCGACGACCTGGGCGCCTTTGGCCTGCGCTTCGGCGAGGCCGACGAAAACGGCGGCGAGGTCAACAACCTGCCCATCTGGCAGACCGACGAAGACGTGTTCCAGGTCGCCGGCTCGCGCGCCGAGATGACCGCCTTCGACCTGCGCGAGTACGACATCATCACCGACGTGCGGCGCCTGCGGCTGCTGTTCCGCAACGAGAGCTTCGCCGGCGGACCGGGCATGGCCACCGACACCGATGGCATCACGCCCGAGCGCAACCTCATCTCGGCGTTGCTGCGCGATGGGCGCCGCTTCTTCGACTACACCGAGCTGCTGCCGATGGGCGGCTCGACGCCACAGCCGCCCGGCGACTGGATCATCCGCGTCGACATCGCGCGCCCCAACGAAGAGTGCCCGCGCGGCGACGCGCCGCTGCCCGATGCCGGGCCGCCGGTCGAAGACGCCGGCCCCGAGCCGGACGCCGCCCCCGAGATCGACGCGGCGGTCGACCTCGACATGGGCCCGCCCGAAGACCAGGGCCGCCGCGACGCCGCGCCGCCCCAGCCGGATCG
>JAGQJJ010000092.1 GCA_020430675.1 Myxococcales bacterium | reverse complement strand
CGCCAATCCCGAAGGCGCCGAGCGCGAGCAGGCCGACAAACAACCACAACCAGAAGCGCCCGCCCGACTCGCCCGCCGCCGCCGGCTGCTCGGCCGGCAGGCCGTCGGCGTCCATCGCAAACCCGCCGATCGTCGGTTGGGCGAGCGTGGGCTGCGCGAGCGTGGGGCGGTCGTCGTGAATCGGTCTGGGGAACAGCGCCGCTTGCGCTGGCCTCTCGGCGACCGGGCCGATTGGGCCGATCGGCGCCAGCGCGGGCGGCGGAAGGCTGGGCTCGGGCGCGATCTCGGGCGCGTAGGTCATCGCCGCTTTGACCAGCGACGACGAGTCGATTCGGTCCTCGTAGCGCAGCGGCCGGGTCGGCTCCTGCTCCCGCGCGTTCAGGTTCAGGAGCAGGGTGGCGACCTCTTCCACCTTGATCGCCGGCCGCCAGTCCGGCATCGCCTCGTTCCACACCAGGGTGTCGGGCGTGATCTCGCCGCGGGTGACCATGTGGCGAATCTGCTCAAATGGGAACGGCCCGAGCTGCTCATCCTCGGGCGCGGCGTACCACTCGACCTCGGCGACCGGGGCCAGCGGGTCTTCAGGCGCGTTGGCCCCGCCCGACCGCTCGTTTGCGGCCGGCTCGTCCCCTCGCACGGTGATGACCGACTCGCAGACCTTGCAGCGAATCTTCAGCACCTTTCGGCGCACCCGCTCGTCGGCGATGGTGTAGCGCGTGCCGCATTGTTCACAGTTGAACTTCACAGGCGATCCAAGGCGTCCGGGAAGCGGTAGGGTAGCAACCGGCCGGGCGAGCGGCAACGCAAGCGAAACGTGAAGCAATTCGACACCAAGAAAGCGGGTCGCCGTACAGGGAATTCGGCCGGCCAACCTTCTTGACGCCGGCGAAGGCGGATCATTAGCATGCGCCGATTCTGCCGGTCCCCCCGGGCGTTGGGCTCGGGGACCGGCGGCAACGGGGAGGCTGGCATGGTTGTAAGGCTCTGGTGGGTGCTGCTCGCGGCGTTGGTCGCCTGGGGATGCGCCGAAGATGCGGACGAAGGCGAGCAGCGCGAACAGCCGGTTCACCGGGAAGACGCGGGCCGCCTGCCGCCGGGTGGCTGGACCAGCGAAGAGACCCCGCCGCCGGGTGAGAACAACAGCGGCCTCGGCGCCGAGTGTGCGCGGCCCGATGGCTGCAGCAGCGACTCGGCCGATTGGCCCGACTGCCTCAACGGGCAGTGCACGACCGGCGATTGCACCTATCCGGGCGCCTTCAACTCGGATTACGGCTACTGCACCGTCAACTGCACCGAAGACCATGAGTGCGCCAACGCGGTCGACGGCCCGTACGGCGCCGAGTACCACTGTCTGAGCGACGGCACGAGCGGCGTGTGCGCGCCGGGCAGCAACCAGCGCTGCGACCGTGGCCGCGACGGCCGGTGCGACAACGAAGACGAGGTCTGCAAGTGGGGCCTCATCTACGCGCCCGACCGCAACTACGGCGGGGTCTGCCAGCCGGCCACCGCCGGCGGCCGCGACGTCGGCGAGGCGTGCAATGAAGAGGCGGGCGTCTTCTGTGCCAACGACATGTGCCTCTTCTCGACCTGCACCTCGCTTTGCGACCCGTCGAACGAAGAGAGCACCGCCTGCCCCGACGGCTGGCGCTGCTTCAAGGACTTCGACATCGGCGTGACCCTCGACGTCTGCCTGCCGACCTATTGCGAGCGCAACGCCGACTGCGATGACGGCTTCACCTGCGCGCTCGGCTTCGAGTTCAACTCCGACACCGTGCTGCGCGGCATCTGCCTCAAGACCGACGAGGGCATGGCCCAGCCGGGTGAGGTCTGCACCGCCGAGCGCGAGTGCCAGGGCGCTGCCTGCCTCGATGATGAGGACGGCGAGGGCTTCTGCTCGGGCATGTGCAACACCGATGACGACTGCGGCCCGGGCGCCTACTGCGACATCATCAACTTCGGCATCAGCGCCGAGCCGGGTTCGGCGCCGGCGCAGATCTGCATCCAGGGCGAGCGCACGGGCTCGGGCCGCAACTGCCAGGTCGACGCCGACTGCGCCGCCGCCGGCAACGTGGCTGAAGAGGCCTGCGAGTACTACATCAGCGGCCAGCTCGAAGGCGGCCGCTATGTCGAGGAGCCCCACGCGGCCGGCCGCTGCGCTGCGATCCCCAACAACGCGGTCGATTATGGCGCGCAGTGCAGCGGCGTGCAGCCGTGCCACACCGAGTCGCTCTGCCTGCGCTCGACGGGCAACAACACCTTCTGCAGCGAGGTCTGCCGCGACACGCGCGACTGCGCCGCCGGCTCGGTCTGCTTTGCGCTCGACCTGGGCGGCGCGGCGGGCGGCGTCTGCGTGCCGGCCAACCTGATCGGCGCCGCCGGCAGCTCGCTGGCCGCGTGTTCGAACGACACCGATTGCGGTGACGCCGAGCACTGCCGGCTCAACGTCATCGAGACCGACCCGCCCATCGCCGAGACGCTCTGCTTCGCCGGTCGCACCGGCGGCGCGCCGGGCGCCGACTGCGCCGCCGACGAAGATTGCCGCGCCGCCAACTGCCAGCCGCGCTCGACCGACCTGACCGTGCCCGGCTTCTGCGAGGCGCCCTGCCGCGGCAACGAGGACTGCGGGGCCGGCTTCACCTGCGAGCGCACCCGCCCGCTGGCCGGCGCCAACGCCGTCCGCGTGTGTCGCCCGGCCGATGTCTGCATGCCCTGCGCCTTTGATGGCACGACCACCTGTGGTGGCGGCAATGTTTGCAGCAAGATCAGCTTCGGCAATCTGGGCGAAGGCAACGCCTGCCTGGTGCCCTGCTCGGGCCCCGACGATCAGATCTGCGCCCCTGGCTTCTCATGTTCGCCGCAGCTTGATGGGGCCGGCCGCGTGGTCGATGGCAGCTTCGCCTGCGCGCCGGTGACCCCGAACGAGACCTGCCGCGACGCGCTGCCCCGCTGAGCGCGCTTTTGTCCCTCGCCCTGGCGTTGCTGCTCGCGGCGCCGGGCGGCCTTCCCGACCACACCATGCATCCTGCGGTACGCGCGGCCCGCGCCGGCCTTGTCGCCCGTCTGGCCGCGGCCGAAGCCGCGCCGCGTGCGCGTCGGCTCGACGTCGAGCCCCAAGGCGAGGTCATTGTCGTGCGCGCCACCGGGGGCGAGTTCGACGGCGATTGGGCCGACCCCGCGGTGCTGGAGCGGGCGCTCTTCACGCTGGTCGATGGCGTGCGACAGGCGCAGCCGGGCCTCGATCCGCATTTCATCGTCATCCTGACCACGTTCCCGGTCGCCGAGCCGGCGGCGTTCTACCTGCCGATGGCCAACGATGTGCGCGGCATCGGCTACCGGCACCTGGAAGCGAGCGAGACGTTTCGCTTCATCACCGGCCGCCTCGACGGGCTGATCTTCGCCAACGCGGTGACCGCGCACGCGGGCGACCGCGCCGCGCTGGGCCGCGCGCTCTTCCTGCAGGAGATCGGCCATCGCTGGGGGGTCTATGTGCGTCTGCCCGACGCCGCGCTCGACCTGCAGACGCGGCTCTTGGGCCGCGACTGCGCCCATTGGAGCCACTTCGCCACCCTGGGGGGCTCGGCGATGGAGGGCGAGGACTGGCGCGCCGTGGCCCCCGAGCGCTGGCGGGCCGAGGTGCCGACGGTCATCGGTTACCAGGCCGCTGATCGTTACCTGATGGGACTGCTGCCGATCGAAGCCGTGCCGCCGGTGCAGCTCGTCTCGCCCGAGGGCTGGTGGTGTGGCGATCCGGACCGCGGCGGGGTGCCCAATCCCCGCTGGGCGCCGCCCACCTGGCGCACCGGCGAGCCGGCGAGCGCGACCGGCGTCGCCGAGATGGTCGACTTCGCCGCGGTCGCGGAGAGCGAGGGGCCGCGCGTCCCGGGCTTCGAGGCGAGCCGCCGCGTCTTCAGCGCGGTGTTTGCCGTGGCAGCGCGGGCCGCCGATGAGGTGGAGCCCGCGCGTGCCGCCGCCGATGCGTTGCGGCTCGATTGGACGGCTGCGTTTGCGACCGCGGCCGCCGCCGACACCGCGGACGGCCTGCGGCTCGCCAGCACGCTGGTCGCCGCCCGGCTTGTTGTGCCGCCCGGGAGCGTGCCACCTGGCGGATCTTGCCTCGATCGAACCGATTGCGCCACCGAAGACGCGGTCTGCGTGCCCGACGAGCGCGAGGTGGGCCGCTGCGCGCCAGGCTGCCTGACGTCGGCCGATTGCCCGGCCGAGGCGTGCTGTGTGGGGTCACCCCGCCATTGTGCGGCGTCCGACGCCGGGTGCGCGCCCGACGGGGCGCCGCCGGACGGGAGCCTGCCCGAGCCGGCGCCGGACCTGGGCTCGCTTGACGCGGGTGCAGGGCCGCTTGACGCCACGGTTCATGACGCTGACCCGGCGCCCGGGTCGACGGGGTCTGACGGGTGCGCGATGGCCGCACCGCGCCCGCGAGCGCCTGCGTGGTGGTTGGCGGTTGGCCTTGCGCTGCTCAGCCGTCGGCGGCGAGCGCGGCGATGCGGTCGCGGCTGGCGCTGAGCTTGGCCAGATTGGCCGCGTGCTCGGCCTGGCGAGCGCGCTCCTTCTCGACGATCTCGGCCGGCGCGTTGTCGACAAAGCTCGGATTGCCCAGCTTGCGCGCGACCTGATCAAGCGCCTTCTGCTCCTTGGCCATCGCCTTGTCGAGCCGGCCCAGCTCTTCGTTGAAGTCGATCAACCCGGCCAACGGCACATGCACCTCGACGCTGCCGGCGAGCTGCATCGCCGCGCCCTTGGGTCGGTCGCCGCCGATCTGCACCTTCAACTCGTCGAGCCGGGCCAACCGGCCGAGCAACAGCGACTCGTCGTCGAGCAGCACCTTGGTCGCCGCGTCGCTGGCGCGAATGACCGCGCGCACCGCTTTGCTGGCCGACACGCCCAGCTCGCCGCGAATGTTGCGCACCGCGGTGATGATCTCTTGCAGCAAGCCGACCTCGGCCTCGGCTGCTTCGTCGATCGGCAGGGTACCCGCCCGGGGATAGTCAGCGATGATCAGCGCCTCGGGCCGATCGGCGCCCAGCGGCAGTTTCTGCCAGATCTCCTCCGATGCAAACGGCATGAAGGGATGCAGCAGCCGCAGCGCGGCGTCGAGCACGCGGGTCAGCGTATGCCGCGTGGCGTGGCGCGCTTCGGGCGCGTCGGCGGCGTAGAGCACGGGTTTGGCCAGCTCGATGTACCAGTCGCACAGCTCGTTCCAGAAGAAGCCGTACAGCGCCTGGGCCGCTTCGTTGATGGTCAGCGCGTCAAACGCGCGCTCCACCGTCTCGGTCACGCGGGCCAGGCGGCTCAGAATCCAGCGATCGATGCGCCCGACCGATTTTGGCGCCGGCGCGGCCGGGTCGAAATCGTCCAGGTTGAGCAGCGCAAAGCGGCAGGCGTTCCAGACCTTGTTGACGAAGTTGCGCTGCCCCTCGATCTGGCGGACCGACATCTTGATGTCCCGCCCTTGTCCGGCGAGCATCGCCAGCGTCAACCGCAGGCTGTCGGCGCCGTAATCGTTCGACACGTCGAGCGGGTCGATGACGTTGCCCTTGGTCTTCGACATCTTCTGGCCGTGCTCATCGCGCACCATCGCGTGCAGCAGCACGGTGCGGAAGGGCACCTCGCCCATGAAGTGCAGGCCCATCATCATCATCCGGGCGACCCAGAAGAAGATGATGTCAAAGCCGGTCTCCATGACCGTGGTCGGGAAGAACGTCTTGAGGTAATCGGTCCGGTCGGGCCAGCCCAGGGTCGAGAAGGGCCAAAGACCGCTCGAAAACCAGGTGTCGAGCACGTCGGGATCCTGGGTGAGCCGCCCCGAACCGCAATGGGCGCAGGCGCTCGGATCCTCAATGGCGACGGTCACTTCGCCGCAATCGGCGCAATGCCAGGCCGGGATCTGGTGGCCCCACCAAAGCTGCCGGCTGATGCACCAGTCGCGGATGTTGTCCATCCAGTGGAAGTACGTCTTCTCCCATGTCTCGGGCACGATGCGCGTGCGGCCGTCGCGCACCGCTTCGGCGGCCGGCCGGGCCAGTGGCTCGACGCGCACGTACCACTGCTTCGACAGCATCGGCTCGACGACCACGCCGCTGCGTTGGCAGGTGCCGACGTTGTTGACGTGCGGTTTGATCTCGACCAGCAGCCCGGCCTTCTCCAGATCGGCGACGATCGCGGCGCGCGCCTTGAAGCGGTCCATGCCCTGGTAGGCGGGCGGCCCGTTCTCGTTGATGCGCGCTTGCAGGTCGAGCACGCTGATCATCGGCAGGCCGTGGCGCTTGCCGGTCTCGAAGTCATTGGGGTCGTGGGCCGGCGTCACCTTCACCGCCCCGGTGCCGAACGCCATGTCGACCAGCACCGGATCGGCGATGATCGGGATGCGCCGACCGGTGAGCGGCAGGTCGACCTCGCGGCCGATCAGGTGCTTGTAGCGTGGGTCATCGGGGTGCACCGCGACCGCGGTGTCGCCGAGCATGGTCTCGGGGCGCGTGGTTGCGACCACCAGCCGCTCGTTGCTGTCGGCGACCGGGTAGGCGATATGCCACAGGCTGCCCTGGCGCTCTTCGTAGACGACTTCGAGGTCGCTGATCACCGTCTGGCAGCCCGGCGACCAGTTGACCAGACGGTCATCGCGGTAGATCAGCCCCTCTTCGTACAGCCGCACGAAGACCTCGCGCACGGCGCGCGAGAGGCCCTCGTCCATCGTGAAGCGCTCGCGCGTCCAGTCGACCGAAGCGCCCAATGCCTCGGTCTGGCGGGTGATGCGGGCGTGGTAGACCTGCTTCCACTCCCACACCTTCTCGATGAACTTCTCGCGGCCCAGGTCGAAGCGGCTGACGCCCTCTTTGGCCAGCTCGCGCTCAACCACCATCTGCGTGGCGATGCCCGCGTGGTCGGTACCGGGCAGCCAGAGCGCGTTGTAGCCGCACATGCGCTTGTAGCGGATGAGCACGTCCTGAATCGTCAGCGTCAGCGCGTGCCCGATGTGCAGGCTGCCGGTCACGTTCGGCGGGGGGATGACGATGGTGAAGGGCTCGGCGTCGCGCTGGGCGTCAGGCGTGAAATAGCCGCCTTCGCGCCAGAAGCGATACCACCGCGCCTCAACGTCTCGGTGATCGTAGGTCTTGTTGAGGGGTTCGCTCATCGGAGCCTCCACACCGCAAGGGCAACGGCAGGATTGAACCGGGGGAGCGAAGCAGCGGGGGCGTTGCGCCGACCGCGCCGGCGTTCCCCCGAGGTTGAAACGGGGTCAGCTGGCGGCCATGCGCTCGCGTACGATCTTGGCGATCTCTTCTTTGAGGATCGCTTCCGCCAACTGCGGCACGACCTCCCAGACGATGCGCTCGACCAGCTTGCGGGTCTCTTCCGAGTCGAGCGTCTTCTGCACGACACCGCTGTCGACGACCGCGGTGCTGACCGCGCGCGCCACCTCGGCGACCGGCGCCTTCTCGGTTCCGGTGAACTGCGAGGTGCGCTCGTTGTCGTCGAACGGCCCCTTGGCGCTGGCCATCGGGTTGCTCGCCGCGGGGGCCGCGTTGGCCGCCGGGCGCGCCGCCGGGGCTGCGGCCTTGGGCGGCGTCGGCTCGGGCGCTGAAGTCAGCAGCGCGTCGGGCTCAGGCGCCGCCGGCGGCGGGGCCTTGCTCGGGTTGGCCAGCGGAATGGTCAACAGCGAGGTGCGGAAGATGTCGGCGTCGGGCACCGCCTGCCCGACCGCGGTGAAGACGCGCTCGACCAGCTTCTGCGTGAGGAACGGCTTGGTCAGGTGCTCGTCGACCCCGGCCGTGCGGCCACGCCCGGTGTCGTAGCGGCTGTTGCGGCCGACCAACAGGATGACCGTCACCCCCTTGGTGGCGTCATCGCTCTTGATCTGCTTCGTCAGCTCGTAGCCATCGGTGCCCGGCAGGGCCGCGTCGATGATCGCCACCGTGGGCGACTTGTCGAGGATGGCCTCAAGGGCGGCGTCGCCGTTCTCGGCGAAGACCAACTCGAACGGATGCCGCGCCAGGGCGATCTCCACCATGCGGCGGACGGTGCTGCTCTTGTCGGCGACGACGATGGTTCCCAGCATGTTTCAGCGCCTCCAGGGTCGCGTCGGTGGGCGACCACAGGGCGCCCCTGAGCGAGACAGGCGACGACCGGGGTAGCATGGGCCACGCCGGTGCGTCAATCTCCTATAACCATGATTCGGGGCCCGCTGGCAAGTGTCTGACGTGATCAGCCGCCGGTCCCGCAGTCGCCGTTGAGCGACCAGTCAAACGGCGGATATTCCACCCGCGGGTCGCCTTCGACCAGCGCCGGCACCCGCGCACGCAGCCATTCTTTCTCGGGCGGGTCGAAGTCGGCGGCGTACCAGTTGAACAGCTCGCTGAGCTTGAGCACGTCGCCTTCGCGGTGCGCGATTTGCGGCAGCGTGAGCGCGTTTTTCACCAGCGCGTCGAGCTGGGCGTGCAGCGTGCTCGATTCGAACGCCTCACGCGGCAGGGGCGGAAAGCCTTTCGCCGCCTTGATCAGCGCAAAATGCGCCGCCGGCGTGCGCTGCATCACCCCGCGGATCAGCTCGCTCTCGAGCGCGCTGAGGGTGACCTCCTCTTCGCCGATGAGGAACGAGATGCGCCAGAAGAGGCCGCCGCCGGGGTAGACCGATTGCACGTCGGTGATGGGGCAGTGGTCGCGCACCGCGGCGAGCATGAAGGCGTTGTAGGCGTTGAGGTAGTAGGCCAGCCGGTCGTCGTGCGTCTTGAAGCGATGCGGCGCGTTGCCGGGGCCGACGGCGCGCAGCTGGCCGAGGTAATGGTCGAGCGGCCCGGGGTCGGCGCGCAGGGCGGCGTAATCGACGCGGCCATCGGCGCCGACCACCGCCTGCAACACCTTGGTGAAGGCGCTGTGCTCGAAGCCTTTGCCCTCGACGGGCACCGGCTCGGGCCGCGGGCCGGACACGCCGCCCGGCCGGAACCAGAAAAGCACGACCGCGATGCCCGCGGCCAACAGCACGAGCCAGGCGGAGCCCAACGAGCGCACGGCACAGTCCCCCAGCGCAAATGCTCGCAGCGCAAATGGCCCCACCCAAAGGCTGGCAGGCCGATTTACGCGGCGAGCAGCGCTCCGACCCCGTACTGCGCCTCGATGGCGTCCTTCAGACGGCGTCGCGCCCGGTGCAACCGCGACTTGATGGCCGCGATCGAGAGGCCGGAGCGCTCATGGATCTGCTTGAGGTCGAGGCCATCCTCGACCCACAGGCGCAGGATGCTGCCATACTGCGGCGGCAGATTCGAGATCGCCTCGCCGATGGCGTCCATGAGCTGCACGCTCATCGCCATCTCGTCGGGCGGCAGCACCGGGGCCGCGTCGCTGATGATGTTCTCGTCGCGCTCGATCTCGGTGAGGTGGTCGTCCATGCGCTGCGCGCCCTTGCGGCGGCGGGTGCGCAGGTGCATGCGGATGCAGTTGCTGCCCACCATGTACAGCCACGAGCTGAAGCGGGCGTCACCGCGGAAGGTGTCGATGCGGGTGAAGGCCCGCATCAGGGTCTCTTGGGTGACGTCCTCGGCTTCGTCGAGGTCGCCGACCGCCTTGGCCGCGCGCCAGTAGATGCGCTCCCGGAGAGGCGCGACGAGCTCGGTGAACGCCGCCTCGTCGCCGGCTCGCGCGCGTTCGAGCAGTTCGGCCTCGTGCTCGCGCATTTCGTCCCGCTCGTCCATGGTCGTTCTCCAGTGGGGTCTGGGGGGAGACGCTCTCGAAAAACCGTACGCCCCCCGAAACCACCCCTG
>JAGQJJ010000926.1 GCA_020430675.1 Myxococcales bacterium | reverse complement strand
AAGGGCGGGGCGCAGGTAGTCGCAGAAGACCAGGAAGGTGCCCGAGAACGGGCGCAGGCCGCCGTGCAGCAGCATGCCGTTGGTCAGCGCGGCCATCGCGTGCTCGCGGATGCCGAAGTGAAGCTGGCGGCCGTCGAAGCCGAAGTCGTGGCCGGGGTAGTGGGGGCTGCCGACGACGCGGGTGCCCTTGAAGGCGATGCCGTTGCTGCCGCTGAGGTCGGCCGAGCCGCCGACGAGGCCGGGCAGGGCGGCGACGGCGGCGCCGATGGCGCTGCCCGAGAGCTTGCGGGTGGCCCCGGCGGCGGGCGTGGCGGCGAGGAGGCGCTCGGGCAGATCGGCGGGCGCGGCGCCCGACCACAGCGCGTCGTAGAGCGCGGCCTTCTCGGGCTGGCGGGCGCGCCAGGCGGCGAAGTCGGCCTGCCAGGCGGCGTGGGCCTTCTGCTTGCGGGCGCGGGCCTCGGCGAAGTACGCGGCGACGGCGTCGGGGATGAGGAACGTGGGCTCGGCGGGCCAGCCGAGGGCCTGCTTCGTCGCCGCCAACTCCGAGCCGCCGAGCGGCGCGCCGTGCACGCCGGCGGTGTCGACCTTGTTCGGGCTGCCGAGGCCGATATGGGTGCGGCAGATGATCAGCGTCGGCCGCGAGGTCTCGGCGACCGCGGCCTGGAGCGCGGCGCGCGTCGAGTCGGCGTCGTGCCCGTCGGCGCGCTCGACGCGCCAGCCGAAGCCCTCGAAGCGGCGGCCGACGTCCTCGGAGAAGGCGAGGTCGGTCGAGCCATCGATGGTGATGCGGTTGTCGTCGTAGAGCCAGACGAGGTTGTCGAGCTGCCAGTGGCCGGCGAGCGAGGCGGCCTCGGACGAGATGCCCTCCATCAAGTCGCCGTCGGAGCACAGGGCAAAGACGCGCTGGCGCATGGGCTGGAAGGCCTCGTCGGGCGCTTCGAGGCGGGCGGCGAGCATCTTGGCGGCCAGCGCCATGCCCACCGAGTTGGCCACGCCCTGGCCGAGCGGGCCGGTGGTGACCTCAACCCCGGGCGTGTGGCCGACCTCGGGGTGGCCGGGCGTGATCGAGCCCCACTGGCGGAACGACTTGAGGTCATCGAGCGCGACCGCGTAGCCCCAAAGGTGCAGCAGGCTGTAGAGCAGCGTCGAGGCGTGTCCGCACGAGAGCACGAAGCGATCGCGCGCCGCCCAGTCGGGCGCGGCGGGCTCGAAGCGGAGGAACTCGTCGCAGAGCTGGAACGCGTGGTCGGCCTGGCCCATCGGGGCGCCGGGGTGGCCCGAATCGGCGCGCTCGACGGCGTCGGCAGCAAGCATGCGGATGGTGGTGCAGATCTGGCGACGTTCGGCGGCGGAAAGCGACATGAGCTCCTCGGCGGGCGGCGGCTGGCGGCGGTAGTCTGCCCGCCGCCTTGCCGGGGGACAAGCGGGGATTTTCCCGGCGACCGCTTGAAGCGCGGCGGCGGGCGTGCGATGCACCCCGCGATGGTCGAGCTTGCTGAGAGTATGCCCGCTGACGGGGCCGAAGACGCCGATGACGGGCGGCCGCTTTCGCCGAGCGAGGCGGGCGAGGTGCTGCGCTATTGGCTTTGCGCGCTGCGCTATGAAGAGGCGCTGACCGCGCGGCCGCGGGCCATGCGGCTCGATCCGCGGCGGCCGCCGAGCATCGATCTGCGCGAGCCGCGGGGCGGGCAGTCGTATTTCAAGCTGCGCGTCGATGATGAGGTGGCGGCGGTGCTGACCCGGGCGGCGCCGACGCTAGAGCGGGCGCTCGATGCCGAGCTGGTGTCGTTCTTCAACCGCTGGCTGCGGCTGACCTATTACCGCGAGTCGGCGCCGGGCCGGGCGTTTGAGGGCGACGGGCGCGCGGTGGTTGTCGGCTGGCCGGTGGTGTTCTTTCCGCGCACCGAGGAACTGGCGTGCCTGCTGCGCTTCCGCGGCACCATCGGGTGGCGGGTGGCCAACGGCGAGCCGTTTGCGGTGCCGTCGTGGCGGGCGCGCAAGGGCGGGCCGACGCCGGCACCGCCGGCGAGCGTGCGCGTCGAGCGGTCGGATGAGGACGACGAGCTGCTGCCATTCTCGCTCGATACGCAGCTTTTGATGCGCACCCTGGGGGTCAATGATGAGGAGGTCGATGATCTGCACACCGCGCTGCGCGCCGTCGAAGATCTGAGCCCGGGGCGCATGATCGCGACGGTGGCGGGGCTGCTCGAAGGGCGCGCGCCGTTCGATGGGCAGGTGGCGCCCGAGCCCGAGGGCGAGGCGGCGACATCGCCGGCGCTGTTTGCGCGGCTGACCGCGGCGGTGCGCGGGCGGCTGGGCGGCGGGGCGGCGGTG
>JAGQJJ010000925.1 GCA_020430675.1 Myxococcales bacterium | reverse complement strand
TGAGGAGGCGCGGATGCGTTTCGCGGTGATCGCGGCCCTGCTGGCCCTGGCTCTGCCGGCCATGGCCGCCGACGGCGACGAGGCGAAGGCCCCGGTGATGCTGCGCACCGGACCCTATCTGGGCGTGCAACCCGGCGCGAAGGACGTGGCCCCCGGCAAGGCCACCGTGCGCAGCCGCGGCGCCATCCGGGTGGTGACCTGGGTGGGCTTCCAGATGGCCGGCCAGGGCGGCCGGGTTTTCATCCAAGGCACCGAGCCACCGGAATACGACATCGTCGCCGGCGAGCCCGACGAAGTGGTCATCGAGCTGCGCAGCAGCCGCCTGCACTCGACCAACGACGGCCGCAAGCTCGACACCGGCTGGTTCCCGACCGCCGTGCTCTGGGTGCAGGCCCGCCAGCTCAAGGGCAACGTCGTCCGTGTCACCATCAAGATGCGCGAGACGGTGGGCTATGACTTGCGGCAGGAAGGCAATTACCTCTTCCTCGACTTCCGCCCGCCCACCGGGCCCATCGTGGCCCCCAAGCTGCCCACGCCCACGCCCGATCAGGGCTGAATTCGCCGGCGCGACGTCTTCGCGCACATCGGCGGCCGCGCGGCCCGTACCCTCCGAAGCCAACCGTCACCCGGAGCAGACCATGACCGACCCGCGCCCGTTGCGCGCGCTGGCGTTGCTCGCCGTCTTTGCGCTCGCCGCCTGCGATACGCAAGAGAGCGATGACCCGGCGCCGCCCGATGTCACCGTCGCCGACGCCGCCCCCGATGTTGCGCTCGCCGACGCGACGCCGCCCGCCGATGCCGCCCCGCCGGTCGACGCCGCGCCACAAGCCGATGCCGCGCCCGACCCCTGTGAGACGGCCTGCGCGCGCCTGACCGAGTGCGCGGTCAACGAGTGCGAGGGCGATGCGCCCGTCGACGCCGCCGCCATCAGCGCCGAGTGCGCCGCGCTCTGCGCCGCGACGCCGCCGCTGGCCAACGTGCTGATCGGCGCCGAGACCTGCGAAACGGTGCTCGACTTTGGCCGCGACCGCCTGGGCGAAGGCTTCGAAGACGCCTGCCCCGGCGCGCCCGTCGACAACGGACTGCCGCCGCCGCGCACCGACGTGCCCTGCCCCTTCGAATGCCATGAGGGCGAGCAATGCCTCGATGGCTATTGCGTGCGCGACGATGGCACCTGCGACACGGATTACCACTGCCTGCCCGGCCGCGCGGTCTGCGAAGAAGGCCGCTGCGCGCCCGCCGAATTTGCGCCCTGCCGCGGCGACCGCGACTGCCATTCCGGTCATCAGTGCCGCTTCTTCAACCCCGACCCACTGGCGCCCGGCACCTGTGTCATCCCCTGCCAGGCCGATGACCCCTGCCCCTTCGAGCACGAGTGCAACCTCGACTTCGGCGGGCTGTGCTACTTCGCCATCTGCGGGCCCGGCACCGGCAACGGCACGCTCTACCAGGACTGCGCGGTCGGCGCGGCGCCCGGCACCTGTTACCCGCTCTCGTTGGGCCAGGCGCGCCAGGGCCAGCCGGGCTATTGCATCGAAGGCGGCACCGCACCGGTCGGCGCGCCCTGCGACAGCCAGGCCCGAACGCGCGACGAGGCCTCGGCGGCGCTGCGCTGCGCGCCGGGCGGGGTCTGCTTCGGCGACGCCGACAACCCGCTCGACCCCGATGACGAAGCCGACAGCCAGGGCGAGTGCGTGAACCTGTGCGACCCGCGCAACCCGACCACCTGCACCGATTTGGAGACCTGCTTCGACTTCAGCGGCCAGGACGACCCCGACACGGCGTTCGACGAGACCCAGCCCATCGGCGCGTGCCTGCGCACCGATTGCAGCGTCTTTGCGCCCGCGGACTGCGGCGAGGGCCAGCACTGCACGCTGTACACCGTCACCAACGACCGCGGCCGCTGCGGCCCGGCCGGCGAAGTGGCGCTCGGCGCGCCCTGCCAGAACCAGGACGACTGCGCCGGCAACGCGATCTGTGGCGGCAATGGTCGCGATGAGATGGTCTGCGTGGCCGACTGTGATCCCATGGGCGAGGCGTGCCCCGAGGGCCAGTTCTGCTATGCCGAGCCCACGTGGCGCGTCGGTTTCTGCATCTACGCCCCGCCCGAGGCGGACGGCGGCGCGCCCGACGCCGGCCCGGCCGATGCGGCCGTCGACGCCGAGGCGCCGGACGCCGGCCTCGACGCCATGCCCGTTGAGCCCCCTGCCCCTCGTTGACCCGCCCGACGACCTGACGAACGATCCGCGCCAGGCCGCGCGCGATGGTTGCCCCCCGATGCGCGCTGTGCCAGGATTCGGTGGGGAAGTCTCTCGAAGGGAGGTGGTGCTTGAGTC
>JAGQJJ010000924.1 GCA_020430675.1 Myxococcales bacterium | reverse complement strand
CATCGGCCTCCGCGTCGACCGGCGGGCCGAGCGCGTCGGTCGCCATGTCGGCGGGGTGATAGACCGCATCCCCGCATCCCGCGACCAGGGCCACGGCCCAAAGCCACGCGATGCCCGTCGTGCATGTCCGCTTTTGCATCGCCAACCCTCAGCCCCGCCGCCGGCGCCGGGTCATGCCCAGCAAGGCCAGCAACCAGAGCAGACCGGCCGGCGACCCACCCTCGCCGGCATCGCACGAGCAGCCATCCGACCCGGTATAGCGGCCAAAGCCGACCGGGTCGCCGCCGTCGCCGAAGTCCCCTTGCCCGCCGTCTTGCGAAGGCAGGCTGACATCCCACATGAAGCCATCTTCTTCGGCAAACTGGTCGCGCCGGCCGGGCACGCCGTCGTCGCGATCGACCACGGTGCCATCCACCTCGGGCACACCATCATCAGCGCTGACCGCGCCGCCATCGGGCGTCATGCCACCGTCTGGCGTGCCACCGCCATCGGGCGTCGCGCTGCCATCAGGCGTCGCAACCCCCTGATCAAAAACAGTATCTCCGCCGCGATCGACCCCGTCATCCGACCCGCCGGGCCCACCGTCAAACAGGTGGTCACCGCCCTGATCGGTGCCCTCGTCGGGGGCTTCACCCATGTCATGCAAGCCATCGCCCGGCCCCAGGTCTTCTTCGGGGGGCGGCACGCCCATATCCTCTGCCGGCTGCGGCACGGCGATGATGTGGAAGACCAGCCGCTCGGACCAATCGCTCTCGCCGCCGCGGTCGTCGCGCGCCTTGACGCGCCAGGCGTAGCGACCGAGCGGCAGATCCTCGACGTACTCAGCGGTCAAATCGGGCGTCTCGGCGCTCCACAGCAGGTCCGAGTCGATGCCGATCAGCAGCACCTCATAGGTGATGGGATCGCCATCGGGGTCGATCGAGCCTTCCCAGATGAACTCGGGCGTCATCGGGCCGATATGCATCGACTCGTTCTCGGGCACCAAAGGCACCGGCACGCTCGGCGGCTCGTTGGCCAGATCGACGCGGAAGCGCGCGCTCGCCGCCGGGCCGCCGACGTAGGGATCGCGCGCCCGAACGCGCCAGTAATACTGGGTGTTGTCAGTCAGCGGCTCGGGCAGCGTCCACGATGTGCGCCCGCCATCGCCCTCGGGCAGCTCGTCGCTCACCCACGTCGTGCCCTCGGGGAAGGTCGGCGCGGTGCTGATCCAGAAGCGATAGGTCAGCGCCTCGCCCTCGGGATCGGTCGCGTTGCCGGCCACCAGCGCGATCTCGAGCTCGGCGATGCTCGACGTGTGCTCGGGGAAGACGATCGTCGGCGCCGTGGGCGGGTCATTGGCCAGGTTGATGGTGAAGCGCGGAATGTTCGACCAACCGCTCTCCAGCCCGGTCGCGTCGATCGCCTTGCAGCGGGCGCGGAAGGCCGCGTTCTCATCGAGCGGATCATCGGTCGGCACCTCGGTCTGCCCGTCCGGCCCCTCCGGCGCGCGGCCGAAGGTGAGCGGCACAAAGACCTCGGCGTCGCGGGCGATCTCGCAGGCATACCGCAGCGTATCGCCCTCGTCGGGGTCGGTGGCATTGTCGAGCAGCAGCGTCGGCTGAAGCACCGCGATGGCATCGCCATCGGCCGGCCAGACGATCGTCGGCGGCGTCGGCGGCTGGCGCTCGGCGTCGACCAGGAAGCGCTCGGCCGGCGCGTAGGCGGTGAAGGCATCGCCGTTGAACGCGCGCGCCGTCCACCAATAGAAGTGGTTCTCTTCGAGCAGCCCTTCTTCGACCGGCCACGCGGTGGTCTCGGCCGTCTCGGGCACCAGCTCCGAGACCGCCAGCTCGTCCTGCAACGCTTCGTCGGCGTACAGACGATACTCATAGCTCAGCGGACGACCCAGCGTATCGATGCTGTTCTCCAGCACCAGATCGGGCGTCGCCGTATCGACCCGCGCGTCATCGATGGGATCGATCAGCACTGGCGGCGTGGTCTCATCGGCCGCCCGCGGGTCGGTGCCGCGCGCGTATTCTTCGCAGTTGGTCAAGCCATCGCCATCGGCGTCCAGCTCGGCCGCGCAGTCATCGATGGTGGGGTCGAGGCCGTGGTCGACCTCCCAGGTGTCGGGCAGGCCGTCGCCGTCTTCATCGAGCAGCCGCGGACGACAGACCAGCTCGGTCTGCACGCGGCCGCCGTCATCGTCGCGGGCCACCACGCGGAAGCTCACCAGCCCGCTCGCCGCCTGCTCGTAGGTGGGCGTCCACAAGAGCCGGCACGCCGCCGCGCCGAGCTGCGCGCCATCGGGCACCGGCGCCTGCAGGCTGCACAGCACCGGGTCGTGCACGCCGGCCGGATC
>JAGQJJ010000923.1 GCA_020430675.1 Myxococcales bacterium | reverse complement strand
CAACGAGAGCGATGATGACTGCGATGGCCGCATCGACGAAGGCATCGACCTCGCCCGCGACATCGCCAACTGCGGCGCCTGTGGCCGGCTCTGTGCCCGCCCCAACGCCGAGACCGCCTGCGTCGCCGCCGAATGCCAGCTCGTGGCCTGTCTGCCGCGCTTCTTCGACGTCGACGGCGACCCGCAAAACGGCTGCGAGGTCGGCTGCCAGCTGACCCAAGGCGGGGTCGAGGTCTGCGACGCGGTCGACAATGACTGCGACGGCCGCGTCGACGAAGGCATCGACGTCAGCAGCGACGTCAACCATTGCGGCGGCTGCGGCCGAGCCTGCTTCTTCGAAAACGCCGTGCCGCGCTGCGACGTGGGGCGCTGCGTCGTCGACCACTGCCAGCCTGGCTTCATCGACCTCGACGGCGCGCCCGGTTGCGAGTACCGCTGCACCCCAAGCGCCGATGGCATCGAGGTCTGCAACGCCGCCGACGATGACTGCGATGGCACCGTCGACGAAGGCTTCGACCTCGACGCCGACCTCAACAACTGCGGTCGCTGCGGCCGCGTCTGCCGCTTCGATCGCGCCAGCGCCGCCTGCGTCGAAGGCGATTGCCGCCAGACCGGCTGCGACCCCGACTGGTACGACCTGGACGGCGACGACAACTGCGAATACCTGTGCCGCGCCACCGGCGCCGAGCAGTGCAATGCCTTCGATGATGACTGCGATGGCATCTTCGACGAAGGCGCCGCGGCGCAATGCGTCTTCGCCCACGCCCAGGGCCAATGCCGCTTCGGCCTCTGCGAGTTGGGCGACTGCGCCGAAGGCTACGTCACTCTCGACGACGACCCGGCCAACGGCTGCGAGTACGCCTGTACGCCCGCGCCCGACGGCGTCGAAGCCTGCAACCAGCGCGATGACGACTGCGACGGCGCCATCGACGAGCGCGGCGCGCTGCCCCCGTGCGCGCTCGACCGCAGCGGCGACTTCCTCGTCACCGCCAACCCCGACAGCCAGGTGCTCGGCGGCTTCCTGCCGGTCGACTTCCTGCCGACGCTGATCAGCCTGGTGGTCAACGGCGGCCAGGTCACCGGCACCCTCGACGCGCCCGATGGCACCCACGTCGTCTACGCCGGCACCCTCAACGGCGATGCCATGCGCCTCACCGCCAACTTCGATGACTCGGGTGGCACCCACCACCAGGAGACCTGGATCGTCAACTGGCAAGGCGCCGACCGCTTCACCGGCACCATGACCGAAGTGCTCAGCGCCTTCGGCTTCCCGCTCGGCGCCCTCACCTGGAACGTGACCGGCGTCCGCCAGTAGTCGCGGCGTGCCGGTCGGTCAGTCTTTGTCCAACTCGCGCTGAAGGTGCAGCATCGCCGCCACCTGCCCCTCATTGACCGCGACGGGCCGAACCCGGGCACGGTAGCTGTCGACCAGGCCGACCCCATCCGTGTACACGTCGACCACCTTCAACTTGCCGGCCGGTTTGTGGAGCCGCAGGTCGATCCGAGGCGGCTCCGCCTTGTCGCTCGCCAAGGCCTTGGCCCGCACCCGCACCCGCACGCTGCCGCGCTGCTCGCCGCGCCCCTCCTCTTCGGCGAGATAGGTCACCTGCCGGCCGAGCATGCCCTCCAGAGTGCGCCGGTAGTGCTTGCGCACCAGCCGGGCAAAGAGCGCTGTATACTCGGCCTTCCCCGCCGCGCTCCACGCCGACCACTGATCGCCGAGCGTCGCCGCGGCCATCCCATGAAAGTCGAACAGCGCATCCATCCGCGCCTCGATCCGCTGGTCACGCGCCGCCGAAGCGGGTTCGGCGAGCCCCTCCAGCAACGCGCGCTGCGCGGTTTTCACCGTCTCGGTCGCTTCGCCGGCGACGCTGGGGGCAGGGGAGAGCAGCAGGAGCACGGCGGCAAACATGCAAGTCAGACGGATCATGGGGCCTCACCTGGCGACAGGGGCTCGCTGGCGGCGCAGCCACCGCAAGCCGGGCTTCGAGCGAAAACACGCCCGGAGCCTCGCCCGTGTGCTGCGAAACGTCAAGCCTGCCGGCGAGCACGAACCGCCGCCGGCGGCGCCGGCGCGGCGTTCCGCGGCTCACCGATGCCGGTGTGATCAATGTGGCCCATCCATTCATCATCAGCTCAACGGGATGCCACAGGGGTTGAGGTGCGGGGTTGGCTCAGGGCGGGCCACAGGCAGCGCCGAACTGAATGCACCTGACATTGCCGGCGCCGCTCGCGTCCGGGCAACCAGCATCAGTGGACGGGTTGCAGTGCTGGCAAAAGCCATCCACTCAGATCGGCAACTCGGGGATGCGGTCACACTCAGCGCTGTTGTTGCAGGCGCGACA
>JAGQJJ010000922.1 GCA_020430675.1 Myxococcales bacterium | reverse complement strand
CCAGATCTCATCGGCGGGCCATTCGAAGACCAGCGCCGGGCTGACCTTGGCCACAATCCACGAGCCGGCGGCGATCTCGCCCTCCAACTGGCCCGGCCCCCAGCCCGCGTAGCCGATCAACAGGCGCAGCTTCGCCTCACCGCCTTCGCACATGCGGGTCAGCGCCTCGCGGCTGCGGCTGACGCCCACGCCGTCGGCGACGCGCATCGTCTCGTCGAACCACCAGCCGTCGTCGTGCAGCATCCACAGCGATTGCGGCTCGACGGGCCCGCCGCGCAGCAGCGGCGCGTCTTCATCGCCGCCCCAGGCCAGCCCGAAGCCGGCGGCGACCGCAGCGCATTGATGCGGCAGGGGTTGGTTGACCACCAGCCCCAGCGCGCCGCGCTCGTCGTGGTCGATCATCACCACCACCGAGCGAAGGAAGTTGGGGTCGAGCAATTGCGGCACCGCGATCAGCACCCCGGGTGCCGTCGTGAAGCGCCCCATCAACGAATCCCCATCTGCGCCATCACCGTCGCCGGCTGCCGCACCAGCGCTCGCACGACCAGCGCCTGCATGTCATCGCCGGGCACCAGCGTGCGCCGCACCGCCCACTCGCCGGCTTCACCTTCGTCGCCCAGCCGCACGCGGGCCCGGCGCTCGGGCACCACCTTGCCCTGCTCGGTCCGCATGCGCTCGATGAAGATCTTGCGCGGCTCGCTGACCGGCGCCGGCGACTTGCGGTACAGGTTGCGGCCGCGCAGGTGCTCGACGTCGGCCACCACGCCCAGATCGCCGTTGTTCAGCTCGACCACCGTGCCCACGGGCAGCAGGCCGACGACCGCCACGAAGACCTGCACCAGCGCCGGGTGAATGTTCTTCGGCGGATCGCGCAGCAGGTCGAGGCCCACCGCCATCGCCGACTCGCGCGGCCGGCCATCGCCGCGCACCCGGGCGATGTACAGGTTGATGAGCGCCACCAACTGGCTGCTGAGCAGCGGCGGCGGTGCGTCGGTCAGATAGGGCGGGCCGTCGCGATCGGGCCCCAGGGCGCACTCGATCGCCGCCGCCACCCGCTGGGCGAGCAGCGGGGTGAACGACGAGCCCTCGACGAGCTGGCGCACCGCCAGCACGCCGGCCGACTCATCGAGCGTGAACTCGGCGGGGTCAGGGTTGGCATACGCCGTGCCCGAAGCGTGCAGCGCCGCGATCGTCGCGAGGTCGGCGCATAGGATGGCCGACAGCCCGAGCCCGCGCCCGAAGCCGGCGGCCATCAGCGCCGCGTCCACCGCTCGTCGCGCCGGGGTGCGCTCGCGGCCGAGCAATGGCAGGGCAAACAGAAGATCCTGCTCGACCGCGCAGGCGTCGACCAGCTCCTGAGCCACGCGACGCGCGGCCTTGACCTCGACCGGCACGCGGCGCAGCAGGTCGTTCAGACCCGCGACCGCCTTGCTGTAGTACCAGAGCGAGGCCACGCCCCGCACGCCCTGGCCCACGCCTTCGAGGCGCAGCGGCTGCGGCGCCAGCTTCAGATCCTCGACCCCGGCGGCGGTGATGTCCTCCTGAAGCGCGGTCATCTGGTTGGCCGCGTCGGGCGGCGCGCGGAAGCGGGCGAAACGACTGAAAAAAAGCCGAAGCTGTTCCTCGCGCGGCTTCTTGAGGAAGATGACCCCGCCCGCCTCGCGCTTGGCGAGCGACTGCTCCAGCTCCTGGGCCTGGTCATTCGAGCCGCGATCGAGCCAAAGGGCGTGGCTGTTGATCTGGGCGATGCCCTCGTGCACCACGAAGGCCACCGCCTGCCGCTCGACCTTGAACAGCGTATCGAGGGCCTCGATCAGCTTCTCGGTCGGCCGCAGCCAGGCCTCGTTGTTCAGCTCGTGCACCTCGCCGGTCTTGAGCAGCGAGAACGTGTAGAGCAGCACGTTGCGCCCGGCGCCCTGGATGCGGTCGTGCGAGTCCTCTTGACCGAGCGGCTTGGCCATCTCAGTCCTCCAGATCCGAGTCGAGGAAGGCTTGCAGCATCGAGTCGAGCAGGCGCTGCTTTTCATCGTCGAGCGGCTCGGGCGGCTTCTGCTCGATGTCGACCTGCGGCAGCTTGCGCGTCGGGGTCACCGGCTCGGGCGGCGGCGCGGCCTGGCCTTCGACGGCTGGCAACCGGTCGGTTTCGCGGCTGAAGACGCTCTCATCGAGGGTGACCGTGGCCATGCGCTCGGTCACCTGCGAGCCGATCGCCACGTCCTCGGGACGCGGCGCCGGGCGGGCTTCGGGTGGCGGCGCCGGCGGCGCGCTCGACGGGCGCAGCGACCGCTGCACCGGATGGCCGGCCGGCGGCGTGCTCGACTGGTGCAACGGGCGCATCGCCGGCGGCAA
>JAGQJJ010000921.1 GCA_020430675.1 Myxococcales bacterium | reverse complement strand
AAGGCCCTGGATGCCGCGGCCGAGATCGACGCCGCCTTGCAGGCGCGGTCCGAGGCGCTGCAGACGGCGGGCTTTGCGGTGCAGGTCACGTTGCGGCCCGGCTCGCCGCTGACATTCTACCGGCCGGCAGCGATCGACGGGCCACGGCACCGCCTCGAACCGGACGGCGCCGGCCGCTGGCGGCTCATCGGCGCCGAAGGCGTCTTGACCCCCGCTGAGTTGCACGCGGCGCTCGAAGCCGAGCCCGGCCGCTTCGCCACCTCGGCGCTGCTGCGGCCCATCCTGCAAGACCTCTGGCTGCCCACCGCCGCGTATGTCAGCGGCCCCGGCGAGCTGGCCTACTGGGCGCAGATGCCGCCGCTGTACACCGTCTTCGGCCTCGACGTGCCCCTGGTCATCCCCCGGGCGCGCTTGCAGATCGCCGATGAGACCACCCATCGCCTGCTCGAACAGCTCGGCCTGACGCTCGCCGACCTCGACCGCGACCGCGAGGCGCTGCTCGCCCGCTGCGCGCGGCCCTCGGCGGACCACCCGCGCCCCGAGGCCATCGGCCGCGCGCTGCTCGAACCCTTGCAGGCCACGCTGACCGCCTTTGCGCCGCACGCCGAGGCCGTCGACAAGGGGCTGGCCCAGGCGGCGAAGCGCACCGGCGAGGCCATCGAAGACCTGGCCGGCCGCCTCATCGACCGCTATCGCCGCGCGTTGATCGCCGGCGACGACGTGGCCGCCGCGCGCCTCGACCGTCTGCTGGCCCGCATGCGCCCCAACGGCGGCCCGCAAGAGCGCACCCTGGGCTGGCCCACCTTCGCCGCGCGCCTGGGCGTGGCGCCCTTCATCGACGCGGTGCTCGCCGCGATCAGCCCCTACGACGGCGCCTTGCGGACGCTCACCCCATGAAGACCGACCTCGATCTGCTCGCCTTCGGCCCCCACCCCGACGACGTCGAGCTCTCCTGCGGCGGCTGGCTGGCGCTGGCCGGTCGACAGGGCCATCGCGTCGGGGTCATCGACCTGACGCGCGGCGAGCTGGCGACCAATGGCACGCCCGCCGAGCGCGCCGACGAGGCGCAGGCCGCCGCCGAGGTGCTCGGCCTGACGGTGCGCGAGAACCTGGAGCTGCCCGACGGCGACCTGCGCGCCGAAGACGCCGACCAGCTCGCGGCGATCGTCGAGACCATCCGCCACCACCGCCCGCGGCTGGTGCTCGGGCCCTGGACCCAGGCGCGCCACCCCGACCACGCGGCGGCCGCGGCGCTGATCCACCGCGCGGCGTTCATGGCGGGACTCGTCAAGTACCGCCCCGACCTGGGCCCTTCGCATCGCCCGCTGCGCCTCGTCGCCTATCCGCAGCGGCATGAGGTGGTGCCTTCGTTTGTGGTCGACGTGACCGAGGTGCATTCCCAGAAGACCGCCGCCATTCGATGCCATGTCAGCCAGTTCGGGGGCGGCGCGTCGCCCACGCTGATCAACTCGCCGGTCGGCTTCGACGCCTTCACCACCCGCGATCGCTATTGGGGCGCGAGCATCGGCGTGGCTTTTGCCGAGCCGTACATCGTCGCCGGTCCCCTGCCCGTCTCCGATCCCATCACCCATTTCATCGAGCATCCCATGCCGCCGGCCCTGGTGCCTTCGCGATGAGACCCCTGCGCATCGGCGTCGTCTGCTACCCGACGTTTGGCGGCAGCGGCATCATCGCCACCGAGCTGGGGCTGGCGATGGCCCGTCGCGGCCATCGCGTGCATTTTGTCTCATCGGACGTGCCGCGAAGGCTGGACCACTGCGCCGACCATGTCTTCTTCCATCAGGTGCGGCCGCGCGATTACCCGGTCTTTCCGCAGGCGCCCTATACCCTGGCGCTGGCCTCGACGCTGGTCTCGCTGGCCACCTACGAGGGCCTCGACTTGGTGCATGTGCATTACGCGGTGCCGCATGCCACCAGCGCGTGGATGGCGCGTGACGTGCTCGGCGGCGGGCCGAAGCTCGTCTGCACGCTGCATGGCACCGACATCACGCTGGTCGGCAGCGATGAGAGCTATCTGCCCATCACAAGGCATAGCGTGAAGCGTTGCGATGCCATCACCGTGCCTTCGATGGCATTGCGCGAGGACACCTGGAAGCGATTGGGGCTCGATCCGGCGAAGACACCGATCGAAGTCATCCCCAACTTTGTCGATCCCGCGCGTCGAAGCCGAACTGCGCCGCCACGGCTTGTGGGATCGCGTGCGGTTGCTCGGCAAGCTCGACCACTTCGAAGCGCTGCTCGCCGAATGCTCGGTCTTCCTGCTGCCGAGCGACACCGAGAGCTTCGGCCTGGCCGCGCTCGAAGCCCTGGCCGCGGGCGTGCCGGTGG
>JAGQJJ010000920.1 GCA_020430675.1 Myxococcales bacterium | reverse complement strand
TCGCCGGTAGGCGGCGCCAGTCATCGGCTTCGATGGCTTCGAGCGCGCTCTGCGGGATGCGCGAGCGCGCGGCGACCTCGCCCAGCGTCAGGCCGGCGCGGATGCGCGCGCCGGCGAGCAGGCGGCCGGGGCTCTCTTGAAGTGGTTCGTGTTCGGTCATCGCCCCTCCTGAGGCGGCAGCGCGGCGAGGCGCTGTTCGCATCGGTCGGCGAGCGGGGCGCCGGCGGCCAGCGTGGCGCATTTGCCAAAGCGGTCGCGGGCCCCGGTCAGGTCGGAGAGTCGCGCGGCGACTCGACCCAGGTGATAGAAGGGCTCGGCGTAGTTCGGGCAGCGGCGGGTCGCCGTCTCGAGCGTGCGCTGGGCCTCGCGCAGCTGGTCCTGCTCGAACAGCACCATGCCCAGGTTGTTGTACGCCAGACACAGCGCCGGCGAGAGCTGGATGGCCAGCCGGAAATGCCGCTTCGCGGTGTCGAGATCGCCCTTGCTGTAATAGGCCCAGCCCAGGTTGTTCTGACCCGCGCCGGGCGTCGCGTAGGTCTGGTCGGCCACCAGCGCGTCGTAGATGGCGATGGCGTCGTCCCACCGCCCGGTGGCGAGGTAGACGGTGCCCAGGTTGTTGCGCGCGCCGTGATAGGCGGGCTTCAGCTCGGCGGCGCGCCGGAAGTGCTTCTCGGCGTCGAGGTACATCTCGCGGCCCATGAAGATGAGCCCGGCGAGCATATGCGCCTCGGGGTAATCGGGCCGCAGCCGCAGCGCGGCGAGCACCTGCTGCATCGCGGCGTCGACGTTCGGCTTGCGGGTGTCGATGTAGTTGCCGTAGGCGAGCTGATAGTGGATCTCGGCGTCCTTCTCGCGCTCGCGCACCGACGCCGCGGACGGACCGCAGCCGGCCGAGAACGGCGCGCACAGGGCGCAGAGCAGGAGAGCGCGGGCCCACATGGCGCCCGAGGTAGCACTTCCGCGGGCGAGGGTCAACGGGCCCCGGGCGATCACCCGTGCACCTCGCGCAGCCCGTCGACCGGGTGAAAATGCGCCCCGCGCAGGGCGGGCACGATGGCCGCCGCAAAGGTGATCACCAGCGCGCCGGCGGCGGCCATCGCGTAGTCGAGCGGGTCGAAGATGACCGGCAGCCGCGCGATGCCATAGACCTTCGGGTCGAGCGCGATGCCGTTGGCCAGCAGGCCCTCGCAGAACACAAACGCCAGCGCGAGACCGATGGCGGTGCCCATCACGCCGATGGCCAGGCCCTCGAAGACGAAGATGCGCAGGATGCTCCCGTCCCGCGCGCCCATCGCCTTGAGGATGGCGATGTCGCGGGTGCGTTCGAGCACCAGCATGATCAGCATGCAGGCCACGTTGCACGAGGCGAGCACCACCATCACCGAGAGCACCACCAGGATGGCGATGCGCTGATAGGTCAGGCTGGCGAACAGGTTGCGGTTCTGGCGGCGCCAGTCGAGCACCGAGAAGGCGTCTTCGCCCAGGTCATCGCGCACCGCGTCGGCCACCTTGCCCGCGTGCAGGGGATCGGTCACCGCGACCTCGATGCCGAAGATGGCGTCGCCGAGCCCGAAGAACCGCTGCGCGACCGGCAGGCTCATATAAGCGAGGCGCGTATCGTATTCATGGAAGCCGGCGGCGAAGACGCCGCGCACGCGGAAGGGCTTGCTTGAAGGTGAGTCGGGCCGCGCGCTCCAGCGGTCGCCTTCGACGCGGCGCATGGGCGAGACCACCGTGATCAGGTCGCCGGCTTCGACGCCCAGCATGCGCGCCAGCTCGACGCCGAGCAGGATGCCGTCGACCCCCTCTTCGGCCGGCGCGTCGAGCGCTTCGAGCGTGCCGCTCTGCATATAGTCGCCCACCGCCAGCACCCGCCGCGCCTGCGCCGGGGTGAGGCCCTTGATCACCGCGCCGGCGGTGCCGTCCTTGCCCGAGAGCATCGCTTCATTGAACGTCATCGGCGAGGTGGCGACCACGCCGGGCACCTCGCCGATGCGGGCCTCGACCGCGCGGTATTCGGTGAAGCGCAGGCCGTACTCGCGCACGAACAGGTGGCTGGTGACGCCCAGCACCTTCTCGCGGAAGGCGGCTTCAAAGCCGGTGGTGATCGAGAAGCCGCCGACCAGCGCCGCGACGCCGAGGGCGACGCCGATGACCGCCAGCCAGGTGACGACCGACAGCGATCGCTTCTTGCGGGCCTTCAGGTGGCGGAAGGCGATGGTGGTTTCGTATCGCACGGGCGGCGCAGTCTAGCAGAATCCGGTCAAAGAACCACGCCGCGAACCGCTCGATTCCTTTGGGTGCCGATGGCTCGATCGCCATCCGGCTCGGGCCGCGGCGCGTCGCCCCGTTT
>JAGQJJ010000919.1 GCA_020430675.1 Myxococcales bacterium | reverse complement strand
GGCCCCGCCCGCAGGGCGACTGAGGACGTAAACGGCCCTGCGCGGGCGGAGCGGCGGCTGAATCACCGAGTCGTTTCTTGCCGGGCCCCAAGCCGCACGCGCTCGGCGTCGTCGACGTCGCGGGCCCAGCGGGCAAAACCAGCGTAGACATCCGTCGAAATGGCGCCGCCGGGCACCACCAGGTGGGTCTCGATCTCGATCTCGTCGTCGTGCACGTCGGCCGTCAGCGCAAACGAGGCCGCGCCTTCGGTGAGCGTTCCGGGGCGCAGCTTCGCGGCAAACGGGCGATCGCTGGTGAGCGTGAGGTGCACGCGCTGGTCGACGGGCAGGTCGATGGCCAGCGGCGTGGTGCGCTCGCCCACGCGGCCATAGCGGCGGCCGGGCTGCACCGGGAAGGCGCCCAGGCGCAGCGTGGGGCCGGGGGTGGCGCGGAAGCGGTAGCGCAGCACCAGCGGGCCGTCGGGCGGCTGCGCGGTGGGGTCGTCGAGCGCGGTCACCGTCGCCGCGCCCACCGCGCCGAGCAGCAGGCGCTCGATCAGGCGCGGGCGGTCCTCGGGGTCGAGGCGCTCGAACGCGCGGCCGATGACGATGGCCTCCTGGCCTTCGAGGCGGTCGACCACCTCGCCGGTGAGGCTGCCGTCTTCGGCCCAATGCGCGCGCAGCGTGACCGTGCGCCGGTCGGGCACGCCGCGCTCGACGGGCAACGCCACCGGCCCGAGCGGCGCGTCGGGCGGCCAGACGACCAGCGCGTCGCCGCCGAGCAGGGGGAACGGCACGAAGCCGGGTGCGGCGCGGTCGGGGCCGGGGTCGATGAAGCGGCCCGAGGCCAATTGGATGAGCGGGTAGGGGAAGTCCATCACCTGCAGGAAGGGGCCGGCGCCGACGTGCACCTTGGGGCGCGCCAGAAGCAGGCGATGCGCGATGCCGGCGGCTTCAAGCGCCGCGCTCAGGGTGAGGGCACGGTTGCCCTCGCCGCTCGGCACCGCCAAAGCGGCGTCATCGGCGACCAGGCCACCGGCGCCGTCGACCGCCTCGCGCACCGCCCGCGACAGGCGCGCGACCCGCTTCTCAACGGTGCCTTCGCCGGCGGCGGCGCGGGCCCAGGCGTCAAAGCGCGCGGTGCGTCGGCGGCGGGCGAGCACGCGGTCGCGGTAATAATCGACGTCATCGCGCAATGAGACCCGGCGACCGACGCGCGCCGAGGGCAGCCAGAGACCCGCGGGCACCGAGTCGGCCTCGGGCGGCCAGAGCGGCACGCCATGGGCTTCGAAGCGCACGCCGGCCCGCCCGTCGAGCGCGATGGGCTCGGCTGGCGGCGCGCCGTGCACGCGCTGGTGGTCGGGCGGCGTGTCGTCCGGGCCGATGACCTCAAGGCGCTGGTGGAAGATGGGCAGGTCGACGCCGCGGAAGTAGGCGCGCGGGGTCAAGAAGCCGCTGTCGTACAGGTAGCCGTTGTCGCCGGGCTCCAAATAAATAGCGACCACATAGTCACCATCATCCAGATCGGGCAGCGAGAGGGTCTCTTTCTCGGGCGTCTCTTCGGCAAAGAGCCGGCGGCCGTCGGCCTTGCGGGTATAGACCGCCAGCGGCTGCACCTGATCGGGCAGGGCCAGCTCGCCGTAGGTCTCGGCCGCCTCGCGCGAGCGCACCGCGAGGATCTCGTGCACCCATCGCAGGCTGGTGCCGTCGGCGAAGTAGAGGCTGGCGCTGTGATCGAGCACGCGAACCGCCGGTCCGGGCAGCGGCACGGTCGCTTCGTAGGCGGCGATGGCGGCCTCGGAGTCGAGCGCAAAGGCGGCAAACGGCGACCATTCGGGGCGGGCCCCGATGAAGACCAGGGCCTCGTGCGCGGTGGGGTGGTCGGCGACCAGCGCGGTCAACGCGGCGGAGGTGTCGGCTTCGTTGACCGCGCCGCTGGCCGCGTCGAGGTCGATGGCCAGCCGTGCGGACTCGAAGTCGTCGGCGTCGCCGAGCGCGTCGCGCGCCTCGTCGAGCTGGCCGAGCGCCACCAGGGCCCGGGCGCGCAGCTTGCGGGCGCGCTCGGCGTCGTCGCCCGCGTCGTGGTCCAGGCGGTCCAGGGCCGCCTCGGGGCGCTTGAGGGTCAGCAGGCGCTCGACGGCGTCGAGGGGGCGCTCGCAGGCGGTGTAGGCGGCGACCAGCCGGTCGTCGAAGCCGGCGGTGCGGTCGTCTTCGAGCGCCGCGCGGTCATCGAGCAGGGCGCAGCGATCGGGCGCGACCGCTTCGGCCTCGCGCAGCGCGGCGCGGGCTTCGTCGGCGCGGCCGAGGGTGGCCAGCGCGCGCACGCGGGTCTGGTGCACCGGCCAGGCGTCGGGCGCCTCGGCCAAGGCCGCGTC
>JAGQJJ010000918.1 GCA_020430675.1 Myxococcales bacterium | reverse complement strand
GGTCGACCCGAGCCGTGCTGAAGGTCGGCGCGTCGTCGGGCATGCCGCTGGCGAGGTCGGGCGCGGAGTACCAGAAGCACGGCGACGTGCTGCCCGAGGTGGTGCAGATCCCCCGCCGGGCCCGCATCCACGGGAGCTACGCCCGCCCGCGGCTTATCTGCGAGTGGTCGGTGCGCGTCGACATGGGCGAGGCCGATGTTGGCGCCGACCCCTGCCCGGCTTGCGGTGTCCCGCGCGCGGTCGGCTGCTGGTGCAAGGGGGTCGAGTGATGCTGCCCTGCGAGCACGGCCGCTTCGGCGCACACGACATCCCCTGCAGCGACCCGCAGTGCGACGACTCCACATGGGACCACGACTGCACCGCCTCGTGGTGCTCTGGTCCGACGCTGACCTCGAACGGTCTGCCCCTCGGCGACGCGCTCGGCATCGCGCGCCTGGTCTTCCGGCTGGGCGAGGTCATGCGGGTCACCGGGCACCCCGACGGCAAGACGGCCGAGTCCGATACGACGCACACGGTGATGGTGGCGCTGACCTGCCTCGCGATGGCGCAGCACCTCGGCCTGCCCGTCGACCTCGGTCGGCTGCTGGCCTTCGCGCTGGTGCACGATCTGCCCGAAGCCTACGCCGGCGACGTCAACACCGCGCTGCCCCTCTCGGCCGAGCAGCGCGCGGCGAAGGACGCCCGAGAGCGAGACGCGCTGGCGCGCATCGCGGCCGAGCTGCCTGACGTCGGCGCCTGGATCGCCGCCTACGAGCGGGGCGACACCATCGAAGCGCACATCGTGCACTACGTCGACAAGGTCATGCCCAAGCTCGCGCACGCCCTCGACGGGGGCGCGGCGCTGGCGCGGCTCGGCATCGCGCTCGACCAGGCCCGGGAGAGCCATCGCCTGCAGGGCGCCCATCTGCGGGCGCGGCACCCGGGTCTGCCCGCCGTGACGCGCTTGTTCGATGAGGCCGCCACACACGTCGAGAGCGTCGCCGAGGGCCTCGCGCGTTGGGCGGCGAAGTACGCCAAACGCTGCGCCAAGGCCTTCCGCGTCGGCAACGACCACCTCGTCTGGCAGCTCGCCGATGGGCCGTGTGCCGGCCACTGGTACGTCACCGACCGCACCGGCCACAACTTGGCGCGAACGGAGCGCGAGCGGGTTGACCCGTTCGACGATGCCGTCGCGGCCGCCCGCCGCGCTGGCGCGAGGGGCGACGTGGTGCCGTCGTCGGCCGAGGCCTGGCTGGGCCGTTGGTGGCGCTGATGGGCATCCCGGCCGACGAGGCGGAACGGATGGGCCTGCTCGACCGCATCCAGCGCTGCACCTGCGCGGTGCTCGAGGCGGCGAAGCGCCCCTGCCCGTGGTGCCGCCGCACGCCGACGCCGGTCGCCCCGCCCGTGCCAGTGGCGCCGCCCCATGAGCCCGAACCGGCACCGAAGCGCCGGGCCTCGCCCGAGTTCGATGAGCAGGTCCAGGTCGCGGCGGCGTTGCGCGGGGCCGGCATCCTGTTCTGCGCATCGCTTGGGGGCGTGAAGCTCACCGCGGCGCAGGCCGGCAAGGCGAAGGCGGCGGGCTACGAGGCAGGCGAGCCCGACCTGTGCATCTACGACCCGCCGCCGGCACTGCCGGGGTGCGTGGGCACCATGGTCGAGATGAAGGCGCCAGGACGCCGCACACGGGCCGCGGACGCCGATGCGCTGGCCGGGGCACGCCCTGAGCAGCGCGGGCGCATGGAGGCGCTGGCGGCGATCGGATGGCATTGCGTGGTCGCGTTCGGCGCCGATGACGCGCTGCAACGGCTGCGGCTCGCGGGGTACCGGATATGAGATTCAGCGACGAACTGCGGGAGATGTTGGGCAGGGTCAAACGAGCGCGGGTTGCCAATGAAGACCGATGGCGTGGCGAAGATGGATACCTAGGGATCGAAGAATGGCATGAACTGACCGGCATGGAGCGTGCGCTATTGTGGGTTGCCGACCGGTTCGGGCTCGACCGCGGCGACCTTGGTCTGCCCACCGACACCCCCATCGACCGCGAACCGATGCCCGGGGAGCGAAAGTGACCGTCTACGTGATGAGCATCCGCCCGAGGTGGGCGCGCCTCATCGCTTCGGGGCGCAAGACGATCGAGGTGCGCCGGGGCCGAACCCGTTTTCGCGACGGCGACTCCCTCATCGTCTACGAGACCGTCGGCGACGGTGGCCGGGGCGCCCTCATCGCGCGGGTGGCCATCACCTGCGCCTCGACCGCCGCGATGGGCGAGCTGTCGGCCATCGACCTGGCGCGGGCATGCCTCGACTCCGAGACCGCCGCCATCTACACCGGGGGGCGCACGGCCACGTTGCTCCGACTGTCGGTGCTGGCCACG
>JAGQJJ010000917.1 GCA_020430675.1 Myxococcales bacterium | reverse complement strand
TGGGCCGCGCCGATGCGTGGCGCACCGCCTCGCTGACGGTGCCGATCGACGGCGTGCCCGGCTACCGCGCCCTGCACTATACGTTTGGCCTCGAAGCCGCCTTCCTCGACCGCTTCGACCGCCTCGAAGCCGAGGTCATCGAACCGTTTGCCACCCTCGAGGCCTATCGCGACGAGCTGGCCGACGACTTCACGCTGCGGTTCGTGCTGCCGCTGGCGGCGGCGTTGGCCATCACCACATTGATCAGCGTCGTGGTCGGCCGCCGCATCACCCGCCGCCTGCGCCGCCTGCGCCTGGCGCTCGACGCGCTGGGCGCCGGCGACCTGCACGCGCGCACGCCCGAGGACGGCCGCGACGAGGTCAGCGACCTGGCCCGCGGCTTCAACAGCATGGCCGAGCGCCTGCGCGACAGCCAGGCGCGCATCGAGTACCTGACCCGCGTCTCGGCGTGGCAGGGCATCGCGCGGCGGCTGGCCCACGAGATCAAGAACCCGCTGACGCCCATTCTGCTCGCGGTGCAGCAGGTGCACGGCAGCTATCGCGGCGATGACGCCCGCTACCGGCGCGGCCTCGACACCGCGCGCGAGGTGGTCGAGCAGGAGGTGCAAACGCTCAAGCGGCTGGTCGAAAACTTCAGTCGTTTTGCGAAGTTGCCCGCTGCGGACCGCCAGCCGGGCGACGTGGCGGCGCTGGCCCGCGAGATGGTCGAGGCCCACCCCGAGATCCCCGGTCTGCGCGCCGAAGCGCCTGCCGAGCCGATGATGGCGCCGATCGACAAGGGCCTGCTGCGGCAGGCGCTGACCAACCTCATCCAGAACGCCGCCGACGAGCTGCGCGACCGCGACGACGCCGAGGTGATCATCCGCGTGCACCGCGAGGCCGACGCCGTGCACCTCGCCGTCGACGACAACGGACCCGGCGTGCCCGCGGCCGAGCGCGAGCGCGTCTTCGAGCCCTACGTCACCGGCAAACCCGACGGCACCGGGCTGGGGCTGGCCATCGTGAAGAAGATCGTGCTCGACCACGGCGGCACGATTCATGTCGCTTCGGCCCAGAGCGGCGGCGCGCGGTTTGCCATCCGACTGCCCGCCGATGACGAAGGGGCTGCGACATCAGGCGCCCTCGGGCATCCTTGAGCGCAGGAGGTGTCCGTGCGGAGACCGTGGCTCAGTCTGTTCGCTCTCTTGTGCGCCGCCCCGGCGTGGGCCCAGCCGGCCGACGAACCGCCGGCCGAAGAACAACCCGCCGCCCAGCTCAGCAAGCTGCCGGCGGTGCTCGAACAGGTCGAGGCGGTCTACCCGCCCGAGGCCCAGGCGGCGCGACAGACCGGCGAAGTGGTGCTGCTCATCACCATCGACGAGACCGGCGCGGTCGCCGACGCCCAGGTGCAGCAGTCAGCGGGCAATGGCTTCGATGAGTCGGCGCTGACCGCGATCAAGCAGTACCGCTTCTCGCCGGCCGAGATGCAAGGCGAGCCGGTCGCGGTGCAGATCCTGTTCAAGATCGCCTTCACGCTCAAAGAAGAGGTGCAGCAGGTCGAGGCTCCGGTCGACGAAAAACGCCCAACCGGCATCCTGCGCGGCCGACTGCTCGAACGCGGCACCCGCGCGCCGCTCGCCGGCCTGCAAGTGCGAATCAAGGACGGCGAGACCCGCTTCACCGATGCCCAGGGCGGCTTTGTCTTCGAGGCCCTGCCCGTCGGCGAGGTCGTCGTCGAGATGCGCGACGACATCTACGCCGACCTGGAAGACGCCGAGACCATCGAAGCCGGCAAAGAGACCACGGTCACGTGGTACATCGACAAAGAGGGCTTCAGCGACACCGTCACCGTGGTCGGCCGGCGCCCGCGCAAGGAAGTCGTGCGCCGCACGGTCACGATCGAAGAGATCCGCACCATCCCCGGCACCAACGGCGACGCACTGCAGGTGGTGCAGAACCTGCCGGGCGTGGCCCGCACGCCGTTTGGCAACGCCGACCTCATCTTGCGCGGCGGCGGCAACAGCCAGGCCTATCTCAACCAGCAGCCCATCCCCATCGCGTTCCACTTCGGCGGCATTCGCAGCACGGTGGCCAGCGCGCTCATCGAGTCGATCGATCTGTACCCCGGCAACTACGACGTGGAGTACGGCCGGGTCAGCGGCGGCGTGGTCGACGTGCGGCTGCGCAAGCCGCGCACCGATCGTGTGCACGGGTTCGCCGAGGCCGACATCTTCGACGCTGGCGCGCTGGTCGAGGGCCCCATCGGCGAGCACGCCGGCTTTGCGGTCGCGGTGCGGCGCAGCTACTTCGACGCCCTGCTCGCCGCCGCGCCCAAGCCCGAGGGCTTCACCATCACCACCGCGCCGCGCTGGTATGA
>JAGQJJ010000091.1 GCA_020430675.1 Myxococcales bacterium | reverse complement strand
GACCCAGAGCGTATCGCCGGTGCGGATGACATCGCCGTCGTTGAGGGCATGCGCTGCGGTCAGCCGCGCGCCGTTGACCGCCGAGCCATTGCGGCTGCCGCGGTCGGCAATCCACCAGGCGACGCCGCGGCATTCGAGCTGAGCGTGCTGGCGGGAGAGACGGGCGTCGTCGAGCGGTCCGAAGCCCAGCGGGCGGCCACCCCGGCCAATCTCGATCCGATCGCCCGTCACCGGCCGGCGCGCGGCGCACAGTCCGCCGGACGAGAACGCGAGCACCAATTGCGGCACCGGGCCCGCCTCGGCGTCGCCGTCGAACTCGTCAGCGGTCTGGGTGATCGTGATCATCGCCCGCTATGTTTATTGCCTGGCCCGCGGGCCCGCGGGCCCGCAACCGCGCCGCGCGGCTCGCGACGAGACGTTCACGGAGATCGACGGTGGCCGGCAGCCGAGACGACAGCCCACGCGCGACAACCGCAAAGGCGCCGATGGTCGTCACCGCTGCCGCCACGCCTGCTGCCATGTCAGCCGCCAAAAACGAAGATCGGACGGCCGTCAAGGATGATGCTGCTGCCACCGTGGTCGCGACTGCTGACGCCACGGTCGCGGCATCGGCGGGCGCCACGGTCGTTGCCGAGGCGGCTCCGACCGCGACGCCTGGTCCGACCACCCGCGTCGCCGAGCCGCTGCCGAAGCTGCTGCGCGCCTGTCGTCGCCCGGCCCCACCGAGCATCGGGCGTTGGCGGGTGCTGCACCGGTTGGGTCAAGGCGGCATGGGCGAGGTCTTCGGCGTGGTCGACGAGGCGGGCAACGTGGCCGCGCTCAAACGCGCTCGCTCGACGCGCGGGGCCTTTGCCCGCGCTCTGCGCCGCGAGGCGGAAACCCTCGCAGCGCTGGCGCAGCCCGGCATCGCCCGTCTCATCGAGCGCGGCGAGACCAACGGCCGGCCCTGGTACGCCATGGCCTATGTGCGCGGGCCGACGCTGGGGCGCGCGGTCGCCGGCCGCCGGCTGGCCGAGCGGCTGCCGTTGCTCGTCGAGTTGTGCCTCATCCTCGACCGCCTGCACCGAGCGGGCGGCGTGCACCGCGATGTCAAACCGGCCAACGTGATCGTCGGCGCCGCGGGCCCGGTGCTGATCGACTTCGGCCTGCTGGTGCGCATCGGGGGCGGGCGCGGCCAGCCGGGGTGGGCCCGCGACGCGGTGCACGGCGCGCCCGACAACGCGGGCACCGTCGGCTATCAGGCGCCCGAGCAGCAGCGGAGCGAGTGGTGCGACGGGCGGACCGATCTGTACGCCGTGGGCCGCATCCTCGCCGACTGGTTGGGCGAGACCGGCGAAGGCGGCCCGGCGCTCCATGACTTCGCCGCGGCGCTGCTGGCCGAGGATCCCGCCGATCGCCCCCGCGACGGCGCCACCGCCGCTGTGCGCCTCGCGCGCCTCGCCGGGCTGCCCGCGCCCGCCGTCGAGGCCGACGGCACGCCGCTGCACCGCGCGCCCTCCCTCGGCCGCGACGCCGAGCTGCGCCACCTGGACGAAGCGCTCGCCCGTGCCCGCCGCGGCCAGGGCGCAGTGGTGGTCCTCGAAGGCGTCAGCGGCATCGGCAAGACGCGCCTGGCGCTTGAGGTCGTGCGCCGCGCCGAGGGCTTCCGAGCGGTGGTCGGCGAGTGCCGCGCGGTGGGCGGCCGCCTGTTGCAAGGGCTGGATGAGCTCATCCGCCATGCCGTCGACCTCTGCCGCGGCAACGCCGCCCGCACCTTGCGCCTGTTTGGCTGCCACGGCCCGGCCCTCAGCCCGTTTGTGCCGTCGGTCGCCGAGCTGCCGGGCCAGACGGCGGGCCTGCCCGCGCCCGGGGCCGTCCGGGTCGCGGCGGCGGTGGTGCATGTGGTCGACGTGCTCGCCAGCGAGCGGCCGCTGCTGCTGGTGGTCGACGACGTGCAATGGGCCGACCAGCTCACCGCCACCGCGCTCGGCCGCCTCGCTGAAGACCCGGGCGGGGCGCTGATCCTGCTTACCGCGCGCTCCGACATGCCGAGTGAGGTGGTCGACCGGCTGCGACGGGACGGCGGCTTGCAGTGGATCACGCTGGGCCCGCTGCGCCCCAACGACGCCGGCGCGCTGGTCGGCCGCCTGCTGGGCGACGCCGACGCCGATCCGCAGCTCGTCGGCGAGGTGGTGCGCCGCGCGGGCGGCAACCCGTTTTTTGTCGCCGAGTGCCTGCGGGCCATGATCGCCCAGGGCCGCCTGAGCACCGAGGACAGCGCGTGGACCTTCGCCGGCGCGCGTTCGACCATGTCGCTGCCGGTGCCCGCCGAGATGGCCATTCAGGCACGGCTGCATCGGTTGTCGGCGCCGGGGCGGGCGCTGGTCGACGCGCTCGCCGCGCTCGGTCGACAGGCGCCTTTTGACCGTCTGGCCGTCCTGCTCGACGCGCCGCCGCCCGGTGAGGCCATCGAAGAGGTGGTGCGCCGGGCCATCTGCGTGCGCGATGAGGGCGGGCTGCGCTTTGCGCACGATCGCCTGCACGCGGTCGCGACGGACGCCATGGCGCCCAAGCGCTTGAGCGCGCTGCATGGCCGCGCGGCGGCCGATCTGGCGGCGCGACCGCTCGCGGACGCATTTGCCCAGGCCCGCGCGCTGGCCTTTCACCTCGACGGGGCCGGTCAGGTCGACGCCGCGGGCCTCGCCCTCGATGAAGCGGGCGCGCTGGCCGAGGCTCGGGGCGCGCTCGACGACGCGGCGCTTTGTTTTGCTGAGGCCGCGGCGCGACGGGTCGACCTCGGCGGCATCCGCTCGCGCATCGCCCAGGGCCGCTGCCTGTCGGCCGCGGGGCGCTATCGCGAGGCCGCTGAGGCCCAGCAGGTCGCCGCCGACGCCGCCCAGGCCGCCGGCGCCGATGGCCTGGAAGCCACCGCCCGCTCGGCGCTGGGGCTGGTGCTGGTGCTGATCGACCGGGTCGACGAGGCGGGGCACATGCTGCGGAGGGCGATCGCGCTGGCCGACGCCGCCGGCGACGCCACCGAGGGCGCCACCGCCCGCACGCGGCTGGCCACCGTCTGCGTGCACGGCGGCGCGCTGGACGAAGCCGAGGCGCTGCAAGCGCAGGCGCTGGCCCTGCAGATCGACGAAGCCGACGCGGTGGGCATGGCGCGCACGCTCAATAACATGGCGGTGGTCGCGGGCACGCGCGGGCGGCACGAAGACGCGCTGGTCCAGGTCACGCGGGCCCTCGAAGCCGCGCGCACCGTCGACCGCCCCTCGATGGAGCTGGGCATTCGCATGCACCGCGCGCAGGTGCTGCACCGGGCGGGCCAATTGGTCGAGGCGGTCACCGAGCTGGACGCCTGCATCGAAGCCTTGGCCGAGGCCCGCATGCAGGCGCAGCTCGGCTGGGCGCTGGTGGGCCGGGCGACGCTGCGCCGGCATCTGGGGCCCGAGGCGGCGCCCGGCTGGGCCGATCTTGCGCGCGCCGCGGACATCTTCGCCGAGCTGGATTACGCCACCTGCAACGCCGCCCTGGCCTGCGAGCGCGGCCACCACCTGCTCGCCGAAGGCCGCGACGCCGCCGAAGCCGTCGCCCTGGCCCGCGCCCAGGCCGCGCGCGCCGAGGTCGGCCCTGAGACGGCGTCGATCATGGGTCGGGCCCTGGCGGGGTTGATCGAAGCGCAGGCCCGCTTCGAAGCGGGCGAAGCGCTGTGGCGGGGGCAGGTCTTCGCGCGCATCTTCCCCGGCACGCGCAGCTGGTTGCGGGCCGAGGGCCAGGCGCCGCCGTGACCGCCTGGCCGCGGCTTCACCGCGGTGCGCGGCACCGTTGTCAGCGCTGTTTGTTGAGCACGAAGCGTTCGGTGCGGCAGGCCTCGGGGCAGGCGAGCCCCTGCTCGCCCGCCGAGCAGACCGGCTCGACCGCCTCGCCGGGGCAGAAGACCAGCGCCAGCGCCTCCTGGCCGGGCGCCTCGTCCAGCTCGATCGCGCCGTCGAGCGCCTGGTGCCGCCCGGCGGGCAGCGTGGCCCAGGGATCATCGAAGGGCCATGCCCGATACACGGCGCCGCTCGCTTCGCGGCCGTAGACCGCGACCCGCCCGTCGCGCGGCAGCGTCACCTCAAGCCGCAAGTGCTCGCCGGGCGCCACCGGCTCGCCGCTCAGCAACGGCTCGCTGCCGCCGGGCACCTGTCGATGCACCGCGAGGGCAAAATCGCCTTTGAAGCGCGGCGCATCGGGAGGCGCCTCGATCGGCGGCTTGGGCCGCAGGACCAGCAGCGCCACCACCGCGGCCACTGGCACCGCGATGAACAGCCACCGCCACCACCGCGCGACGGCACCCGACGCCGAGACCGGCGCGTCATCCAGGCGCCGCCGTACGCCCGCCAGCAGCGCGCGCGGGTCCACTTCGGGCACCACGTCAAAGCCCTGTGCCAGCCGCGCCAGATAGGCGGTGCAATGCGGGCAACCCTCGGCGTGCGCCCGCAGCTCGGCCAGCGCCGCCGGCTCGCCCGCGCCCAGGTGCAGGCGCTCAAGCGCCGGCTCGGACGGGCAATCGGGCCCCAGCTCGCGCACCGCCGACCAGTCGAAGCCGCTCATGACGACCGCTCCCCGACCAGGGCCACCTGATGGTTGGCAAACTGCTGGAAGGCGTCGAGCAGCCGCCCCAGCTTGCGGCGCGAGATGCCCATCTCGGCGGCGGCGTCGGTGAGGCTCATGCCATCGAGCAGCACGTGAATGGCGGCCTGCGCTTCGTCTTCGGGCGCCGTGGCCAGCAAACGGCGCACCGTCAGCATCGCCTCGGGTGAGCGGCGGGTCACCAGCGCGTCTTCGCGGGGGCCATGGGCCATCATCAACTCCTGCCGCCGCCGGCGATCACGGATCTGGTTGAGGCAATAGCGCGTGGTGATTCGGTAGACCCAATTCAACAGCTTTGCTCGATCGTCATAGTCATCCGCCGCGCGCAGCACCCGCACGAAGACCTCTTGCGCGGCCTCCTCAGCATCTTCGCGACCGCCCAGCAGACGAAGGGCGCGTTGAAAGATCAACGGACCCAGCTCGCCAAAAAGGCGCGCGATCTCGTCGCTCGTCAGCCCCATGGGGCCACGCCGAACCGAGCGCCGGCCTCAACGGGCCCGCGCTTTGCTGAATGGGGGGCGATGAGCCGCACCGACATTCGATCATGATAACCCGCGACCGATTCGAATCGGGCGCACAGACTGTTTTGCCCATTCCAAAAACCGGCCGGGTTAACCTGCTCGGACCGGCCAAGGCGGAGAAGCATCCGTGCGCGTCTTGATCAGCCTGCTATTGCTCGCCGCGCTCGCGCCAGTGAGGCGGGCCTGCGCATTGCCTGTGGAGACGTGGGTGGTCACCATCGCCCACGATGAGGGCGACGCGCTTGAACCCCGGCTGCGCTACGCCCAGCGCGACGCCGAGCGGTTCGCCGCGGTGCTCACCCAGCTTGGCGGCGTGCCCGCCCATCGGGTCATCGCGCTGCAAGGCATCGACGCCGACCATGTGCGCGCGGCGCTCGCCGACGTGCACCGACGGCTTGAGGCCGACCCCGGCGCCCGCACCGACCGCGGGCTCATCGTCTACTTCAGCGGCCACGCCGACGCCAAGGCGCTGCACCTCGGCGGCACGCATCTGCCGTACGACGACCTGCGCGCCGCCGTCAGCGAGGCGCCCGCCGGCGTGCGCCTGCTGGTGGTCGATGCCTGTCGCTCGGGCGCCATCTCGCGGGTCAAAGGCACGCGGCGCGCGCCCGCGTTTGAGATCACCTATCAGGCGCGCGAGTCGGCCGAGGGCATGGCGGTGCTCACGTCGAGCGCGGCGGGCGAAGAGAGCCAGGAGTCCGATGAGCTGGGCGCCTCGGTCTTCTCGCATCACCTCGTCAACGGCCTGCTCGGCGCCGCCGACCGCGACGGCGACCGCCAGGTCACGCTCGACGAGGCGTACGCTTATTCGTACGCCCAGACGGTGCGATCGTCGGGTCAGACCGTCGCCCTGCAGCACCCGACGTTCGACCTGGCGGTGAAGGGGCGGGGCGGCGTGGTGCTGACCCGCCTGGCGCCCGATGGCCGGCATGGCGAGTTGCAGCTCGCCGAGCCCACGGTCTATCTGATCACCGTCGACCGCGACGACGGCGCGCTCATCGCCGAGGTCTCGCCCGAGAAGCCGGGCGCCCGGCTCGTGCTGCCGGCGGGCCAGTACCGCGTGCAGGCCCGGCAGACCCGCGAGTATCGCGACTACCGCGTGAACCTGCCGCCCGGCGGCCGCGCCGACCTGCGCGCGCTGCCGCACCGCTCGGTGCGCTATGGCCGCCTCGTGCGCACCCGCGGCTCGACGGTGCGGGTCGCCCACTCGCTGATGCTGCTCGGCGGCGGCCGCGGCGAGCTGCTCGACGGCGAGGGCGCCACGCCGCAGCTCCTGCTGGTCTATGGCCTCGACCTGCCCTGGTTCACCCTCGAAGCCCGTGCGCGCGGCAGCCGCATCAGCACCAACGGGCTCGATGGCCGCAGCCCGCGCACGCACACCGAGGGCGCGCTGGGGCTCGCCTTTCACCGCTTCGTCGACTTCAGCGCGTTCAGCCTGGCGTTCGGGCTGTACCTCGAAGGCGCCTTCAATCAGCAGACCTTCACCGGCCCCCGCGACATCGACGACCGCCGCTACGCCAGCTTTGGCATGGGCGGCCTGTTCTCCGTCGAGCGCATTCTGTCCGATGGGCTGGCGCTGCGGGTTGAGGGTGGGCCGATGAGCGTGCTGTACGAGCAGGCGACCACCGAGCTGGGCGCCGAGAGCGGCAGCGAGTTGGCCAGCCCGCTGGTCTGGTGGGCCGCGGCGGGGCTGCGCTACTCGTTCTGATCGGGCGGGGCGATGCCAGGGGTGGTACCGATGCCATCGGCGGCGATGGGATCGATGCCATGGGTGGTGGGATGATGGCCAGTTGCAGGTGAACCCGCTGCCGGTGAAGCCATCGCGGATCGGCGTGCCCAGAATCCAGAAGCGCAGCCGCAGATCGCGTTCGCGCTCGTGAATCTCGACATGCGAGAAGCCCAGGCCGTGAACATGCACCCGGAACCATCGGCACCACCACGCTCTACATGACGGCTTCCGTCACCAGTCCGACGCCGCCGCTGCACCTGCCCCTGTTCCTTGTGTTCAACGGGCTCTACATCGTCGCGCCCGCCCTGCTCATCTTCCGCTGCGTGAAAGCGCCGGGTCCGGACTGGCGCACCTGACAGCATTGCTCGATGCCATCATGCCTTGCCATGGGGGCCAGCGGGCAAGTCACTGACATGGCATCGGTCACGGCGGCGGCTCTGATGGAACCTTGCGCCCGGCGCGGGCCAGGGCGCGCACGCCTTGGAAGACGGCGTCGAAGGCGAACCAGGTCGCCAGGAATGCGGCGCATTCCAGCGTGAAGCTGTGAAATTTGTAGAAGCTCTCGGCGAGCAACCACGAGAGGGTCAGCGCGGGGAGCTGTTCGAGGGCCAGTCGGCGGACGGGCAGGACGCGGAGCAGGGTGAACACGGGGTTGATCCTCCAAGGCGGAAGGGCTCGCGCGCGCGGTGCACCAGGATGCGCTGGCGCGTGCTCAAGGTACATCAGCGTCCTGCCCGGTGCACGCAGATTGGTGAATTTTGATAATTGTGGAGGATTTTGAAAATAGATTTGGAAATCACGTTCTTTGAATACTGATTCATTGTTCAGAAAACATCAAACATCTTGACTTTTTTCCATGAGCCGCGCAGAATGCCGCCCGAGAACCGCGAGAGCACAACTCTCGACCTGAGGCGAGCTTGCTCACCCAACCCGCGATCGACGGGTGGCTGATTCCGCGTATCGAGAGCATTCGCGCCGTCGAGCGCCGACGGCTCGTTGCGCTCTCGGTGCCCGGTCTGGCCGGCGACCTGTCCCAAGACCTTGGCCGCGCCGCCCTCTGGGTGGAGGTCACCGGCTCGCTGTACGGTGACGAAGCCCGCGACGCGATGCTGCTGGAGGTGCGTGACCGCTTCGCCGCCGGCGAGCCCGTCGATTTTGTCGCCGACCTGGTGCATGAGACCGAGCTGGAGCAGGTGGTCATCGAGCGCTTCGAGGTCACCGAGGTCGCCGGCTCAACCGATAGCTTCCGCTACCGCATCGTGCTTCGGGAATACGTCGAGCCGCCGCCGCCGCCTTCGCCGGGGTTGGACGATTTTGGCCTCGATGTCGACGCCGACCTGGGCCTGGACGTGGACCTGGGGCTCGACCTGCTCGATCTGCCCGCGCTGCTGGTGAGCGTGCCCGATCTGCCGGCGTTGGAAGAGGCGCTGGCGCCGGTCGAAGAGGCCGCCGCCAAGCTGCGCGAGACGCTCGGCGGCGCGGCCGAGGCGCTCAAACCGCTGTCGGACCTGTTTGGAGACTGAGGATGCCCGTGCCCGAGCAAGCGGCGCTCAACGCGGCGGTGGCGGCCCTGCAGACGGCCGGCCTGCTGCCCGCGCCGGTGCTCATCGGGCTCGATGAGCCGGTCCGCAAGCAGGATCTGCCGGCGCTGGTGGTCTCGCTCGACGAGGGGCGCCGCGGCGGCGGGGGGCTTGGCGCCGGGCTGGCGGTCATCGAGAAGGGCGCCCTGCAGGTGGTCTTCAACCTGTCGATGGCCAACCCGGTGCTGGCCGATGATCCTTCGGTGGTGCTGTGGGACGCGCCGACGCGGGTGCTGACGCTGCCCCACGGCGGCCTCGTGCGCCGCGACCGCGCCGATTTGCCGCTGGCGCCGGGCGATTTCGACTTCTTCGTCAACAACGATCCCTGGACGCTGGTCAACGCGCCGCCGATCAACAAGCAGGTGCGCGTCGATGCCTTTGGCGGGCGGGTCACGCTGGGCGCGGTGCCACTGCCGAACCAGACGATCCGTGCAGTCTATCATGTGGGGCAATGGGAGCGCACGCGCACCCAGGTCGAGGGCGTGTTGGCGGTCGAGGTGTTGACCGCCGTCGCCGCCACCACCGCGAGTCTGTCGGAGGCGGTGGTCGAGGCGCTGACCACGCCGGCGCTGCGGGCGCGCGACCCGCAGTTTCTCTTCGCCGCGGTGCGCAAGCTGTCATCGATCGGGCTGGCCGAGGCGGTCACCACCGCGCGCCGCCGCACGGCGCGTTTTGCGTTCATCTTCGAGCATGTCGTCGACCGCCCGGCTTCGGGTGGCGTCATCGAGCGCATCCCTCTATCGACGCGGACGCGGGGTCTGGTCGCCGACGGAGCGGGGCACGTCATCGAGCAAGAGGTCACCGAGACCGGGGTGGGCGTCCCGATCCCACCCGGGGAGTAGAGCATGAGCGAGACGATCGGAGAGATGATCCTGCCTGGGACCTATATCGAGGTCCGGGCCGAGGGTCTTATCGGGGTGGGGGGCATCTCCACCGGCAATCTCGGCGTGGTCGGCACCGCATCTCGCGGGCCGGTCGGCCAGGCGACGCTGCTCGGCAGCTACGACGAGGCGGTGCAGACCTTCGGGGCCTACGACCGCTGGGACGCCGCCGGATCGCCACTGACGCTGACCCGCATGTGCGAGCAGCTCTTTGCGGGCGGCGCGTCCACGGTCTATGCCGTGCGCGTGGCCAATCTGGCGGTCGGCGTGACCATGGCGGCGAGCATCTGGACCGTGGCCGCGGCCGGCGGCGCGGCGCTGGCGACCCTGACCGCCAAGACCCCGGGCACCTGGGGCGATGGGGTCACGGTCACCCTGACCGACACCGCGCCCGGCGGGCCGCCGTTCACGCTGACCCTGGTCTTCGGCCGGTTCAAGGAGACGTTCACCGGCGCCAACGTGGGCGAGCTGGTGACGGCGGTCAACGCGGCCGGCTCGGGCAGCGCCCTGGTCAACGCGGCGCTGGTCGGCGCG
>JAGQJJ010000916.1 GCA_020430675.1 Myxococcales bacterium | reverse complement strand
CCGGCGCCGTTTTTTTGTGCGTGGAGGCCCCATGAACGCGCCATCCCGACCCCGGCGACCGATCTATCTCACCCCCGGCTTTTTCGGCCCCTGGCTGGCCTATCTTGCTTTTGCCGCCGGCGCTTTTGCCCTGACCGCCGACGAGCGCCTGTTCTCGTTCAGCGGCCGCGGCGCGCCAGGAAAAGCGGCGGTCTGGGTCGTCTGGATCGGCTTTTTGCTCTACTCGGTCGTCGCCTCGACCAAAGCCAACCTCTTCGACACCATCCGCGAGATGTCGGGTGACTGGTGGGGCCGCCAGATCGGCACCGATCTGTATATCGGCATCACCATGTTTGCGGCGCTGATCTACTTCAACGAGGGCTCGCCCCTGACGCTGCTCATCTGGCTGGCGCCGTTGATCATCTATGCGAACCTGACGACGCTGCTGTATCTGGCCATCCACTATGACCAGATCGTCGACAAACTCAGCGGCGGCTGACCTCGACAAACGGCACCGCGGCGATGGCCGGGCCGTCAACCCATGGCTGGTAGTCGCGGTCACCGGCCAGGTGCACCCGCATGAACGCGGTGACCAGCGCGACGGCCATATCGTGCAGCGGCGCCTTGTCGACGGCGCCCGGGCAGACCGCGCAGATCAGATCCTGGCCGCCATCGGCGCAAGTGTCGACGAAGTCGGAATGCCCGGCCATCGGCATGAGGTACTCGGTGGTCGGCGGCGGCGCGGCGACGAAGTAGGCGTGGTAGTTCTCGGCCGCCGGGGCGCAGGCCATCAGGCCCTCGGCGCCGCGGCCCGCGCCGATATAGGCGTTGGGCACCAGCAGGGCGTTCATCAGCTCGGGCGTCACGCTGGGGAAGGCGGCTGGATCGTTCGACAGCGGCGGCGCGGCGTCGACCGGATCGATGCCGATCACCGCGGCGACGCGCGGATCGAGGGTCGCCGCGTGGATCGACTGCTTGCCCCCCCGCGAGTGGCCCGCCAGCCCGATCGCGTCGGCATCGACGCGCCCCGCAAGCGGGCTGTCGTCGGCCAGCAGCCAATCGATCAGCGCGATCGTGTCCTCGGCCAGTCCGAGGTGCGTGCGCACGGCGAACAGACCTTCGTCATACCGTGCCATGACCGTGATCACCCCGTGGCTGGCCAGGCGGTCGCCATAGCGGGCGTAGGCTTCGGGCGCGATGTTGAACCCGTGGCTGAAGATCACTGCGGGCGACGGACCGGGGGTCACCGGGGCAAAGACCGTGACCGGCACCGTCGAGGGCAGGTTGTCGCGGTCGCCCAGATCGACGTCGAACCGCTCGGTGCGGACCATGAAGGGGCCCGGCACTTCGGGGTCGCCCGGGTCGGCCTGCATGCCGCCTGAGCCGTCCGTTGCGCCGCCGTCATCCACCAGCGCGGCGTCCGCTCCGACATCGTGCCGCGTCGGCGGGCCTTCATCGGGCAGGGGCGGCTCGCCCTGGTCGGCGGTCGCGTCGGCGTCGAGCGTCGCGCGGTCGGGTGCGGTGCCATCGGAGGGCGCGACCGCGTCGGAGGTGCCGCCATCGAGGTGCAGCAGCGGCGTGCCCCCGGCGGCCGCGTCATCAGAGTCATCACACGCGGCGCCGAGCGCGCCGATCAGGCCGATCAGCAGCGCAAAACCAGCGGCCGGGCGCGCGATCGAGGGCCGCGAGCGGCGCGGGGTCGGGCGGGGGAGGCGGGTCATCGAAGCGTCCTTTGGCAACGCCGTGGCCAGGGCACGCCGCGGCTTGCAGACGCGGCCCTGGAGTGCGAGGCTGGCCATACCAGCACAAGTGGGGAGTTGGATGCAGGCGCAACGTCGAAAGGCGCACCGCGTGTTCCCGGTCGTTTGGCTGCTGGCCCTCGCCGGGTCGGCGACCGCGGCCGACGTGGCGGACTGGGCCCCGCCCGAGAGCAGCGCCGCGTTTGTTCTGCGCGATGGCGACCGGCTCGCCCGGCTCATCGATGACGCCGAGGCGCGCTTTGGCAAGTCCGCGAATTTCAAGAAGGTCGCCGAGCGGCTGCGCGCCTGGGAGGTCGGTGGCCTGCACCCGGCGCGTCGCGACTTCGGACCTGGCCTCGCGCTCGCGCGTGGGCTCGCGGTCTTTGCCGTCGCCGAAGATCGCCTGCGATTGGTGGTGGGCGCCGATGACCCCAAAGCGGCGCTCAATACGCTTGTCCGGGGCATCGTGGCCCTCGGCGGCGAGGCGCGGGTGGGCGATGGGCTCAAGCTTGAACTCAAGGAAGCCGCGCTGACGTGCGGCCATCGCGACGGCCTGCTCGTCTGCGAGGTGGGCGACGCCCCGCCGCCCGCGACGGCGCCGGGTCGACCCGATTGGCTGTCGGGCACGCCCTGGCTGCAAGC
>JAGQJJ010000915.1 GCA_020430675.1 Myxococcales bacterium | reverse complement strand
TGCAGGGCCGCGACCTCGGCACCATCATCGCAGAAGACTCGCCGCTCGCTGCGCAGCGCGTGGTGCACATCATGACCCAGGTCTGCGAGGCGCTCGACGAAGCGCACTCGGTCAAGGTCATTCACCGCGATCTCAAGCCGGCCAACATCGTGTGCTTCGATCACCGGCGCACGCAGGACTTTGTGAAGGTTCTCGACTTCGGCATCGCCAAGATCGTCGACCCCGACGAGAACTACCAGGCGCTGACGCGCGACGGCATCGTCTGCGGCACGCCCGCGTATATGAGCCCCGAGCAGGTGCAAGGGTTCGAGCTGGACAACCGGTCGGACCTGTTCAGCCTGGGCATCATCCTCTACCAGACGCTGACCGGTCAGTTGCCGTTCTTCGCTGACTCGGCCGTCGAGGTGGCGACCAAGATCGTCATCGAAGAGCCCAAGCCGCCGTCGCAGGTGCGACCCGACTGGTCGTACCCGCCCGAGCTGGAGGCGGTGGTCCTCAGGCTGCTGGCGAAGAAGAAAGAGAGCCGGTTCAGCAATGCGATCGAAGTGCGCGACGCGCTCGAAGCGTGTCTGCGCACCCTGCGCGACCGGCGCGATGCCTCGCTGGAGATGCGGCCCGATGAGGTCGCGGGGCTCTACGCCGATGTGGATCAGCGGCTTGAAGGCGCGGCGACGGTGCGGCTCTCAAGCGAGCATCTGGCCGCAGCGCTGCCGCGGGTGCCGCCTCGCGTGACCACCGCGCCGCCCCTGGGCCGGCCGCCGCCGTCGTCGAGCACCGCGCCCACCTCGTCGCGGTTGATGAGCCGGCCGAGCACGGCGTTCCGCGAGGAGCCCGGGCGCGACCCCCGTTTGCCGCTCTGGATCGGGCTTGGCATCTTCGCCGTCGCGGCGGGGGTGCTGGCCACCTGGCTCCTCATCAACTGAGGCAGCTCATTCGGCGCCGTCAGCGCCGATCATGCCAGCAGTGTTGCGTGAGGGTCTTGCCGGAGATGTCGGTGTCGCGAGGTGGTCAGACGCCCTCGGCCACGTAGAGCGTGTATGCGCTCCAGTCGGCGGGTGAGACGTGGTCGCGAATCGCGCCGCGCACCGCCTCGCCGAACGCATCGATCAACGCCTCGGTATTCGTGCTCGTGGCCGCGTGGCCGAAGAAGCGCAGCAGGACCGATCGTTCTTCGTCGGCGGGTTGAGTCCGGGCCAGCAGGCCGCCGCGCAGGCCAGAGAGCAGCGTGCCGACGAGGGCCTGGCCCGCGGTGCCTTCGACTGGGCCCATTGCGGTGGCGCACAGGGCGCCGCCTGCGCCGAGCGCCTCGGCGAGCGCGCGCGCGGCCGTCGGCGGCGCTTCATCGATCAACTTCAGCCCGTCGCCTTCGTCGAGGCCGCCGACCAGATGCACGAAGCGCGCGCCTTCGAGGGCCGTGGCCAGCTCGGGCGGCGCCAGCTCGTCGCCGTGGCGGGCATCGACGCCAACGAAGCCATGGCCGTCGATCAGCGTGCTGAGCTGCAGGTCGCGCGCGGTCGCCGCGTCGCCGACGATCAACGCCCGGCCTTCGCCCTCAACGCCGCGGTCGGTGAAGGTGGGCGGCGCCGCCGGCACGGCGATGGCCAGATCGAAGTACTCGGCGAGAAAACCGCCGCCCCAGAGCAGGCCGAAGGGCACCGCGCTCAAGGGGCCGTCGGGCGCGATGATCAGCCGCGTGACATCGCCCAGGTCGGCCATGAGCGGGGCCATGACCGCGCGGAACACGCTGGCGGCGCCTTCGAGCGCGAGCCGCACATCGCCGGCGGCCAGGGGCTGGCACAAAGCGTCGACCCTTGTGCGCAGGGCGCTGTGGCCCAGCGGCCAGCGGTGCAGCCGGGTCTCGGTCGTCGTCACGACAAACGCGAGCATCCAGTCGGTGAAGACGCGGTACTCGATGCGGGCCTCGTCGGCGCGGGGCGCGCGCAGGCGCCACTCGATGGCGGGCTCATCCTGCGCGGCCTGCGACCAGGCGGCGGCTTCGACCGGCGCCGCGGAACGCTCGGCGTGGCGCAGCCGGAAGCGTTCCCGGTGCAATGCGCGGGTCGCATCGGCGCGCGGGCGGCGCTGGGCCACGGGCACCGCGGGCGTCGGGTGGGCGCGACGCCGGCCGGCGGCGCACAAACGGCGCGCCAGCGCGATGTTGCCCTCGTCAGCCAGCCGGCGGATGGCGCCTTCGAGCGAGAGCCGGGCATCTGCGGTCGGCACCAGGACGTCGATCGCGCGCCCGCCGTCGGGGATGGCCGGTCCCTCGGCGGCCTCGGCAGCGCGGCGCAGGTGGATCTCAACCCGAGCGGCGTCGGAGCGTGGCCCGGCGGCCTGATGCGCCACCGCGACGCCGGTCTCGA
>JAGQJJ010000914.1 GCA_020430675.1 Myxococcales bacterium | reverse complement strand
AGCCGCCCACGAGCGACGCCGCCGCCGAGCGCGTCGCCGCGCGGCGGCAGGCGTGGCGCGACCGGCTGGCGCACAGCGACGTCGAGGCCGACCAGGCGCTGCAGGTGCTGGTGAAGGATCTGCTGCGCACCGGCGAGCGGCGCATGCTGGCCAAGGCGGTCATCCTGTTCCCCGAGGCCTTCCCGCGCGCCTTCCCGCAGGGCGGCGACTTCGCCTCGGCCAAGTTCGAGCTGGCCGAGTACCTGAAGCACGCCGAGCCGGCAGGGCTGCCGGCCGACGAAGCCTTCTTCGACACGCTCGACCGCTATGCCATGTCGGCCGCGCTCACCGCGCACGCCGACACCGAGCTGATCCGCAGCCTGCACGATGACTTCGGCGCCGCCGCGCTGGTGGACGTGGTCGGCCGGCTGCCCGCGCGTGCCGGCGCGCTGATGTTTGCCGTCGCCCCCGAAGCGCGGCAGCACGAGGCGGTGCGGCGGCTGCACCCGAACCGGCTGGCCGAGCTGGTCGATCAGCTCATGCGCTCGAACCGCATGGATCCCGCCGAGACGGCCTATCTGCTCGACGTGCTGCGCGCCCTGCGCGCCGGTGAGCCGCTGCCCGCGCCACCCACGCAGGTCGTGTCGGACCGCGGCGCGGCGTTCAACGCGCCCGCCTCGCTGTCGATCATGCTGCCGCACGTCGACCCCGAGGTGCGCGCCGCGCTGGTCGACGCGGCGCGGCAGCGCAACGCGGGCAGCCTGCCCGATTGGATGCACGACACCCTCTACGGCGAGATGCTGCTGCGCCTGCCCGATGAGGCGCGCACCGACCTGATGCTCGAAGTGCCGGTCGATCAGCTCGCGGCGTGGCTGCGGGTGCAGACCGACGGCGCGCGGACGGCGATCACGCAGCGCATGCCCAGCGCCCTGCGCGCCGCGGTCGGCAGCATGGCCGTGCCCTCGACGCCCGGCGCCCTGTACGCGCTGGCCAACGACGCCCGCGCCGCGCTGGCCGCCGGTGTGCGCCGCTTCGTCGCCCGCACCGGCGCCTCTTTCGACGGCCTTCTCCGCTGATGCGCGTCGCGGCCCTCGCGCTGATCGTGGCCTGCGCCCTGGGGTGCAAGGTTGAGTTCAGCGACGTGGCCGCGCGCTTTGTGGTCGGCGACGCGACGTGGTTCGAGGCCGAACAGACGCTGTTCATCTTCTACGAGGTGCAGGCCGAGCAGGGGCTGAGCGACGCCAGCGTGGTTGAGGTGCGCTTCACCACCGATGACGGCGTCGTCGACTGGACGCCGGTGAGCGACTTCGAGTCGGTGCACACCCACCTCGCCGTCGACTGCGGCGCCACCTCGCGCTGCGGCAGCCAGAGCATCAGGGTGGCCCGCGAGCCGCGCGATGTGCGGCTGCGCATGCGTTATCACCGCGACGGCGCGCTGAGCCTCGACGCGACCACTCGGTTGAACATCGTGAACGCCGGCCCCGCGTTTTCTCATCGCAGCCTGTTGGTCTATGGCGTGTTCACCGAAGACAACAAGGCGGTGCAATGGCGGGCGCGGCATCACTTCCCGGCGTTGCGCAATGAAGAGGTCGAGCGGTTGGGGTTGCGGCGCTATTTTGCCATCGATGACATGGCATACGGCCAGCTCGGCGATGGCATTGACACCGACGCCAACCCTTATCTCTATGCCACCGATTGCGAGGGCAGCACGCCGCTCGAATGGCAGCCGGTCAGCACCGAAGAGCGGGCCATCTTCAGCCCCGAGACCCTGCCCGACGCGGCCTCGGCGTTGCCGGTGGTCTGCGCCCGGTCCACGGTGCGCGACGCGACCGGCACCTTCAGCACCGGCGCGGTGGCGCGCAAGAACCCCGAGGTGCGGCCGGCCTTCCCGGTGCTGCGCAGCCCGGTCGAAGACGCGACGCCCATCAAATATGTCATCGCGACCTGCGACCGCACCATCTCTACGCCGCACCTGAAGATGCAGCGGCAGCGCCTGCTGATCGATGACGACGTCGAGCCCTTCTGCATCGATGGTCTCAGCACCGAGATGCTGATCGACCAATTGGTGGCCCGCATCCGCGAAGACGTGGAGCGCGTGCGCGCAGAAGGCCATGACATGGTGCTGGTGATGGCCTTGCACCATGACCAGCGACCCCTGCGCGAGACCATTGAAGCCGCGCTGGAAGAGGCGTTGTCCACCGAACTGGGCCGCTCGACGCCGCGCGTGGTGGGCGCCTTTGTGCTCGATAGCTATGCCTATTCGATCACCAATGGCACCGTCGGCGCGACCACCATCTGGTGCCCCGCTTCGGTCTCGCTGACACCGCCCGATGAGGCGATCCTCGCGACCGCCGCCAGCCTGGGCTGCACGCTGCCGCCGGTCGA
>JAGQJJ010000913.1 GCA_020430675.1 Myxococcales bacterium | reverse complement strand
GGCCGGCCCACGATATGACCTCGCGTGGATGGTCGGCGGCGTCTTTTATGTCGCGGAGGTCAAGAGCCTGACACCGGACAACGAAGAGGCGCAACTGCGCCTCGGCCTGGGCCAGCTTCTGCGCTACTGGTACGCAGTCGAGCAGCGGGAGAAGATGCTGGGACAGGCGCCTCCCGAGGTCTTCGGCGTCCTCGTCGTCGAACGCCGCCCGACGGATGCCAACTGGCCCGCCCTGCTCCGCGACCTTGGCTTGCTGCTCATCTGGCCCGAGATGTGGCGCGGTCAGGCGCTCGGGGGGTTGCCCCGAAGAATCGAAGCCATGCGTCGGCTGGCGTCCGGCATCGGTGGCGGTCAAGCACCGGACGTGGGCTGAGATGGCGTGGCGACGCCCACCATCAGCGCATCTGCCCCGCCGGGCAATGTTCGGGCCCGCGGCACCGGGCGTCGTCGGCGCGGCGCTCAGCGCCCCGGCAAATCGAAGGCGCGCCAGGGTTCGGCTTGCCGGGCGCGGTGGGTCTCGGCGCGCACCGCGATGATGCACGCGGGGGGCACGTGGCGGGCGAGCACCACGCCGTTCTGGGCCTCCCACAGCTCGATGCCGGCGGCGCGCAGGCGGGCGGGGTCGACCTCGAGCAGCACGTGCACGTTGGCGCGTTTGCCGACGCCGCTGTCGAGCGCGGGCGCCAGGTGCACGTGGGTCCGCGCGCCGGGGCGCAGGCCCTCGCGGGCGATCTGGGGCACCGCGTCGATCGAGGTGCCATGCCAGACGGTGCCGGTGCCCGGCCAGACGCGCCACGAGGCTTCGAGCGCGTCGAGGTCGACGGGCATCTCGGCGAGCGAGTGGCCCTGGCACGCCCGGATGCGCGCGCCGTCGACCTGCAGGCGGCTCTTGTTGTTGAGCCGGACCACCTCGTCGAGTTGGGCGCGCGAGAGCCGGCTGTGTTTGAGGACGTCGTCGATTGGGACCCACCCCGCCGGGTCGACGTCGAGACCCTCGGTGGCGGCGCCGTGGCGAAGCAGCCACGAGAGCTTCTTGCTGGCGCGGGCGATGCGGTCCTCGGACCGCGCTTGTGGTTTCTGTGTGCGATTCATGCGGTGACCTTAGCGAACCGCGATGCTCAACAGAACGATTCGTTTTCGATGAACTATAATCTGTCGTTATGACCACGCCCCGACTCGATGCCGATTGGCTCTACGCCTTCACCGTGTTCGCCGAGCACCTCAACTTCACCCACGCCGCGCAGGCGCTGCACCTGTCGCAGCCCGCCCTGCATGTGCAGATCAAGCGCCTCGGCGAGCAGGTGGGCGCGGTCTTGTACCGGCGCCGCGGGCGCAGCATCGAGCTGACCGAAGCGGGTCGGCGCGTGCTGGCCTTCGCCCGCGAGCAGGGCGACGCGACCGCGCGGTTTCTCGACGCGCTGCACGGCCGCAACGCCGAGCGGCCCGCGGTGCTCTGCGCCGGTGAGGGCGCGTGCCTCTATCTGCTCGGTCCGGCCATCGCGCGCTTCGCCGGCGACCTGCGGCTGCGGGTGCGTGATGGCGAGGGCACGCTCGCTGCGCTGCTCGCCGCCGAGGTCGATGTGGGTGTGCTGGTGGCGCAGGACGCGCTGCCCGCCGAGTTGGAGGCGGCGCCGCTGGCGAGCGTCGGCCAATGCGCCCTGTTTCCGCCCGATCACGCGCTCGCGGGGCGCACGACCTTGAAGGCTCGCGACCTCGCGCGCGAACGCCTGATCCTGCCGCCGCCCGGCCGCCCGCTGCGCGCCGCGTTCGAGCGCGCGGTCGAGACGCCGCCCGAGATCGCCGTCGAGGTCACCGGCTGGCCGCTGGCCCTGCACTTCGCCGCGCTGGGGCTGGGCGTGGCCGTCGTCAACGCCTTCTGCCCGACGCCGCCGGGTCTGGTCGCCGTGCCGATCGCTGACCTGCCCCCGCGCCGCTACCTCGCCGTGCGCCGCCGCGCGATGTCGTATGCGCCGGCGGCGGTGCGACTCTGGACGGCGCTCGGCGGACAGGTCGCCGTTTGACGGAAAGGGGCAGGGCCAGGCGGGTTATCGAGGCCGTCAATGCGGGGCACGACCGCCCGCATACTCGGCGTGGATCGACCGAGCTTCGGCCCCCCAAATCGTTGGGCCAGCCAGCCGCCGCCGACGGCGGATGTGCCCGCGATGTCGCGCGCTGTCACGCCAGGGCCCCCTGTAACCCACGTCGCACTCTTCCCCACGACCGGGTCGCTGGTGGTCGTGCTCGGCGGTCTTCGGCGCAACGAAGGAAGAACTGCTCGCGTGGACAGTTCCGACAGGTATCCGTGGAGCACAATCCGACCGCCGATGAGCTTCACTTGCCCGCTGTTCGATGCCATAGTGCACA
>JAGQJJ010000912.1 GCA_020430675.1 Myxococcales bacterium | reverse complement strand
GCTCGGGCGCCGCCAGCTCGGCCAGCCAGGCGTCCGGCGTCCACCCGCGGCGCGCCAGCAGATCGAGCACCACCCCGTCATAGCGATCGGCCGCATACAGCGCCGCCGTGCCCGCGAGTCGAATATGTGCGCCGCCCGGCAGCACCGCCGCGTCGCTCTGGAAGATCACCCCGAACTTCGCCGCCCGCGCCTTGGCTTGCGCCGCCTCGGGCAGCGTCGCGACGATCGCCTCGATCGCCTTCGGATCCAGCGCCGGGTGCGGCAGATCGGCGAAGTCGAGATCGACCGTCAGCTCATACCCCGGCGGGGCCCAGGTCACGTGCTTGAAGATGGGTTGATACCGCGCCGTGCGCCCGTGCACGGCGTCCCACATGGCCGCCACCGACGCTTCATCCTGCATCGCCGTCGCGTCGTTGGTGAGCACCAGATAGAGCTGAAGCGCCGGCCGATCGCCCGCGGGCGGCAGCGGCTCATCATCCACGTCGACCGGCGCCGGGGGGCGGGCCCCGCAGGCCAGGAAGAAGGCGGTCACAAACGGCAGCAATCGCTTCATCGGAGGCTCCAGGCATCGGGCGCCCCACCGTATCGAGGTGCGCTCGGGCCAGCAAGCGCGACGCGCGAAGGCACCTGACGCGCCCGACCGCGCGCCGCCATCGGCCGTCATCGGCGCCGACCGACATGCCGTCGCGCCGCCGGGGGGCGCTCCTGACCGTGTGCGCCGCCACGACCCGCCTAACGCAATCCCTTCCTGGCGACAACCCGGGGGGGTGGCGCATAATCGCGCCGCAATCGAGCCGGAGGCGCGCATGCCGAACTGTGGATTGGTGCTGGCGGGAGGCGGCGCGCGCGGCGCCTACGAGGCGGGCATCCTGTACTACCTGTTTGTCGACGGCCCCCCCGAGATTCGCGAGGCCGCCGTCTTCCGCGTGCTCTGCGGCACCTCGATCGGCGCGCTCAACGCCTCGGCGCTCGCCTCGACGATTCACCAGCCCTCGATGGGCATGCGCAAGCTCGCCGAGCTGTGGCGCACCGTCGAGTTGGAGGGCGTGCTGCAGATCGGCGTCACCGACCTGATGGCGCTGCCCGGCTGGGTGCTCGGCCGCAACAAACGCGAGTCGATCTTCCCCGGCGCCCCGGTGCGCGCCCTCATCGAAAACGCCTTCGACTGGAACCGCATCCACGTCAATCTCGCCGAAGGCCGCCTCGAAGCGCTCTCGCTCTCATGCACGCAGGTTCCGACCGGCAAGACGGTGGTCTTCTACGAGACGCGCGACGGCCGCCCGCGCAAGTTCTCGCGCGACCCGCATGTGCACCCGGTGCACGCACGCCTCACGCCCGACCACGCCATCGCCTCATCGGCCATTCCGTTTGTCTTCCCCGCGGTCGACATCGACGGCATCCCCTACGTCGACGGCGGCCTGCGGCAGAACACTCCGCTGTCACCCGCGCTGCGCCTGGGCTCGAACCGCCTCGTTGTCGTCGGCATGGGCCATGACCGGCGCATCGCCGAAGACAACGACATGCTCGCGTGGCGGCGGCGGCTCGCCAGCCCCATCTTCCTGCTCGCCAAGGTGCTCAACGCGCTCATGCTCGACCACGTCGACTACGACCTGATCCGGCTCGAGCACATGAACCGCCTGCTGCACGACGGCGAACAGCTCTTCGGCGAACAGTTCATCACGCGCCTGAACACCATGATCGGCCCCATCCGCGGCGGCCGCTACCGTGTCGTGCCCCACGTCGTGCTGCGCCCCAGCCGCGACCTGGGCCACATCGCCGCCCAATACGTGCGCAGCGGCCGCCTGCGCGGCGCCCGCGCCCTCGTCGGCCGCGTCATCCGCACCGTCTCGCGCATGGAGAGCCGCGACGAAGCCGACCTGACGAGCTACATCCTCTTCGACGGCGCCTTCTGCCAGGAGCTGATCGAACTGGGCATCGGCGACGCGCGGGCGAAGCACGACGAGCTGATGCGGCTGTTCACCGAGCACGGCGACACGCGGGATTGGCCGGTGACGATGATGTAGGCGGCAATGGGGCGAGACGGTTCACTCGGCGGACAGCGGGCGAAGCGGACCGCACGCATCGCCATGCTCCGCCCCGGGGCGGTCTTGAAGCCAGCGCTCCAAGCGCAGCTCGATCGCCGCATCCGGCTCATCGGGGAATCGCCGGCGCAGCGTCTGGCGCATCATGTCGACGCCCGCATCGAACAGGTCGAACGCGATGAGCAGGCGCTGCGCCATCGGGCTGAGGATCGACATCGGGCCACGATATCACACCCCTTATGGGAGGGGCGGGTTGAGCGTGGCCAACCGTGAGGCTGCGAGAGGTGTGGGTTTGGGTCGAAGGCCGGCTTGCCGCCGTTGCGGCGACG
>JAGQJJ010000911.1 GCA_020430675.1 Myxococcales bacterium | reverse complement strand
GACTCGTCCTCGCCGTCATCGCCCTTCTCCTGCGCCAGCCCGAACAGCGGCGTCACCAGGATGTGGATGTGGTGGGTGGGCTGCCACGACACGCTCGGGCCGGCCACGTACTTCTTCTCGATGAAGTCGAAGCGCGAGTCCTTGTTGTCGACAAACTCCACCTCAACCTCGGCGCCCACCGAGAACATGGTGTCGACCAGCGTCTTCGAGATGCCGCCGGTGATCTTGTACTCGTGCGTCTGTTCGCCGTCGACGACGCGCTCAAGCACCAGGTTGAGGCCGCCGTGCAGGCCCTCGGTCAGCTCGCCACCGAACAGCAGCTTGCCTTCGACAAAATTGCCCTCCGAGTTGTGGCGGCCCCACTCGAAGTACAGCGTCGGGTTGCCCCAGATCTCGCCCCAATCGGCCAGCGCATAGCGCAGCTCGATGCTCTCCTTGGCGATCTCGATGGGCCCGTTGGCCTTCTGCTCGGCCGTCAGGTACAGGTCGAGCTGCAGGCGGTTGCCCAGCCCGTACTCCCACTCATAGATGCTGCGATACTTCTTGGTCGGCTCGCTGAAGTTCTCCAGGTCGACCGTGCTGCGCAGCCAGTACTCGAACGCAAACTGCCCCTCGGGGCGGACGTAGACGCGCGTGGTGGGGAAGCGGCGCCGCGCCGTCCAGCGCGGCTGCTTGTAGGCGCCGATCTGATCCTCTTCCACCAGCCCGCGCTGCCCGCGCACGACCACCGGCGGCGCCTCATAGGCGTTGTCGTAGCGCGTCGGCTCGTTCGCCTGCGCCCCCGCGGCCGCGCGCCGGGCCTGATCGCCCGGCGCCACCACCTCTTGCGCCCCGGCCAGGCCGGGCAGCATCGCCAGCGCCAGGCCGAGCGATGCGATCGACGTCTTCATATTGCCTCCAGCGAGCTTTTGTCCCCCAGGGCGCGGGCGCAATCGCGGCCTCGCGCGCACATCCGCGCTCAAGCTCTACTCGTTCGGGCGACCGCGCAACGGGCAGATCTGCCTAATGCCTTGCGTTTGAAGGGCAATCCCGACGCTCAGCCCATCAGTTCCGCCGCGCGCGCCAGGCGGGCGCGCAGCTCGGCCGGCGCCGGGCCATCGAGCGCGCGCTGCCAGTCGGAGAGCAGCCCCGAGGCGACCGGCCCGAAGACCTCGGGCAACGCTTCGAAGTCGGGCCAGAGCAAATGCGCCGCCTCGGCCAGCGCCGCGCGCGCGTCAGCCCGGCGATCGGCGCCGATCAGCGCCCGGCCGTAGGCCCCCAGACACCGGGCGAGGTGGGCGCCAAACGCGGCGGGCCTGCTTTCCGCCTGCGCGCGCCGCAGGTCGAGCGCTTCCTCCAGCACGCGCAGAGCCTCCGACCAGCGCGCCACGTCCAGCAGCCGCTCGCCCAGGCCCTGCAGGCTGGTGGCCAGATTGGGCAGGAACGCATCGGGATGATCGGCCGCGAGCCGGCGGCGCAGATCAACCGCCTGCCGCATGGCGGTCAGGGCCTCGTCACGCCGCCCCAACGCGGCGAACATGCGGCCCAGATTGTGGAGGCTGCTGGCCAGATCGGGCTGAAAGGCCTCGGGCCGCGCCGCGGCCAGCTTGCGGCGAATGCCGACCGCCTGCTGCGTCGCCGCCAGCGCCTCATGGCCCCGCGCGAGGTCAGCGAGGAGAAGCCCGACGTTGTTGAGGCTGCCCGCCAGCTCGGGCAGGAAGGCGTCGGGGCGCCTCGCCGCCAGGTCGCGGCGAATGTCGACCGCCTGCTGCACCGCGGCCAGCGCCTCTTCGTGCCGCCCCAGGTTCGAGAGCATGCCGCCCAGGTTGTTGAGGCAGCGGGCCAGATCGGGCAAGTAGACCTCGGGCCGTTCAGCGGCCAGCGCGCGCCGAAGCTCAACCGCCTGCTGCACCGCGGCCAGCGCCGCCGCGCGTCGCCCCAGATGGGCCAGCCGAATGCCCAGACTGTTCAAGCCGCCGGCCAACTCGGGCCGATAGGCCTCGGGGTGCGTCGCCGCGAGCTGGCGGTAGGCCTCGACGGCCTCTTCGATGACCGCCAGCGCCTCTTCCTGGCGCCCCAGATCGGAGAGCACGCCGCCCAGGCTGTTCAACCCGCTGGCCAGATCGGCCAGGAAGGCTGCGGGCTGCGTCGCAGCCAGGCCACCGAGCACGTCGACCGCTTGCTGGGTCGCGGCGAGCGCCTCTTCCCGGCGACCCAAGTCAGAGAGGCGGTTGCCCCGCTCGACGAGCCAGCGCGCGCGCTCGGCATCATCGGCCGCGTCCTCGACCCGCCGGGCAGCGACCCAGGCGGCGACTTCAGCCAGCGTCACGGTCTTCGCCGGCAGGCGCGGCGCCATCGCCCGGGCCATGGCCGTCGTGCCCGCCGCGTCCAG
>JAGQJJ010000910.1 GCA_020430675.1 Myxococcales bacterium | reverse complement strand
GACCTGCTGCCACAATTTGAAGCACCGCGCCCTTTTGACGAGGGCAAGGCCCGCGACGGCGCCCGCCAGATGCTCTGGGGCCTGGTGAAGAAGGTGCTCATCGCCGACAACCTGGCGCCGGTGGTCGAGGCGATCTTCCACCGGCCCGACGCGGTCGACGGGCCGACCGCGCTGCTCGGCGCGGGGCTGTTTTTCGTGCAGATCTATGGCGATTTCTCGGGCTACAGCGACATCGCCATCGGCAGCGCGCGCCTGCTCGGCTTCGACCTCTCGCAGAACTTCGCCCTGCCCTTCTTCAGCCGCGATTGCACCGAGTTCTGGCGCCGATGGCATATCACCCTCAACACCTGGCTGCGCGATTATGTCTTCCTCACGCTCGAGATGGGTACGCGCCGAAGACATCTGGCCCGGCGCCGCGCGCTGCCCCCCGATCGCCCGGGGCCGCGCACGCCGCCCGCGTGGCGCAGCGCGGCGAACCTGCTGCTGGTCTTCACCCTCAGCGGCCTCTGGCATGGCGCGGCGTGGACGTTTGTGTTCTGGGGCTTTCTCAACGGTCTGTTTCTGGTGCCCGCTGCCCTGCGCCGGACGGCCGGGGCGACGGGCCCCATCGCGCCGGGTCGATGGCTGCCTTCGCTGGGCGAACTGCGCGGCATGGTGACCACCAATCTGCTCATCGGCCTGAGCCTGATCTTCTTCCGCGCCGACAGCATGGGCGATGCGTTTGCGTTCTTCGGCGCCCTGTTGACCGGCCCCTGGCTCGGCTTTGATCTGGCGCCTTTTGTCGAGCCGCTTGCGCTCTGCGGGGGGCTGATCGTCGTCGAGTGGCTGCGCCGTGACCGCCCCCACCCGCTGGCCGGCGATGGCTGGTCGGTCGGCCTGCGCTGGGCGACGTACTGCGCGCTGATCCTGGCCCTGATCGTGCGCGGCAGCCTCGCCTCGCGCGAGTTCGTCTACTTTCAGTTCTGATGCGCCGCTTTCTTCTTCGTGCCGCCGCTTTTGCGCTGATCTTTGCGCTCGTCGCCGAGGCGTTCTTCCGCGTGGTCGTGCCGGCGCGCGAGACGCCGCTGCCCTGGCAGACGCCGCGCGAGGGCCTGCGTTGTTATGACGCGGCGGGGCCGATCGATGGCATCTTCACCTCGGGACGCCTGGCCGAACAGCGCGCGCGATGGCAGATCAACCCACAATGCTGGAACGCGCCGCGGCCCTATCTGCCCGCCGCCGAGCGTGATCGGCCGGTGATCGCGGTCGCGGGCGACAGCCAGATCGAGGGCTTCTACGTCGACGCCGAGGCGCACCTGGCCGCGCGGTTGACCACCCTGGGGGGCGGCGCCTTTGAGACCTATGCCTACGGCGGCTCGGGCTACAAACTGGGGCAATATCTGCTGCTGGCGCGGTATCTGGCCGCTGAACACATCGATCCGGCGGTGTTGGTGGTCTTCATCAACCGCGGCGACTTCGCCCATGCCATCGATGCCTTCGGCGCGCGACCGCAGTCGATGCTGACCTTCACCTGGCGTGACGGCGTGGTCGGCGAGCGCCCACCCTTGCCCTACGCAGTGCAGGCATGGCGTCGTGAATTGCGCAACAGCGCGCTGGCGCGGTATCTGGTGTTCAACGCGCGGCTCAATCCCTTCCGCGATGCCATGGCCGAGCCGGGCGTCGGGGGCGCGCTCGAAGAGGATGCCCTGGTTCATCCCGCCTATGCCGATATCTTGCGCCATGCCATCGATGGCATGCGCATGGCATTGCCAACGACGAAGCTTGCGTTTGTCTGCGAAGCCGGACCGATTCCCACCAGCGCGCTGATCGCCCGCGAATGCGCCGCGCGGGACTGCGGGCACCTCGACCTGACCGATGCCTTCGCCCATAACCCACACTGGAACGCCGAAGGCCATCGACTGGTCGCCACGACGCTGCACGCCTGGCTGGCAGCGCGGGGGTGGCTACCGCGGTGAGATCTTCTTGCCGCGTGGCCCCATCAAGCCGTCGACCACCTCGACGCGCACCGGGATCTTGTAGGCTTCGAGGCGCCCCCGCAGCGCCGCGCGCATGCGTTGCTTGAAGGCAGCCGATGACTCGTCGGTCGCGAGCACGACCCGCGCGGCGACGACCTGCCCGGTCAAGGCATGGGGCAAGGCATAGGCCTGACAGTCGATGACATCAACGAGCGCGCCAAGAGCCGCCTCGACCTCGGCCGGCGTCACCTTCTGGCCACCCACATTGATCAGCGCCGCAGCGCGGCCCAGAAAACGCACGGCGTCGCCCGATCGCTCGACCAGATCGCCGGTGTCATACCAGCCCTCGGCGTCAAAGCCCGCCGCCTCGCCGCCGAGGCAGCCGAGCATCGAGTCGGCCCCGCGCACAAAGAGGCGGCCG
>JAGQJJ010000909.1 GCA_020430675.1 Myxococcales bacterium | reverse complement strand
TAAGCCGCCCGCGGCAGATCGACCGGCCCGGCCTCGCCGGTCTCGACCATCACCCCGAGGTTGTGGCACGCCGCGCCGATGCCGCTCTCGCAGCTCTTGTCGTAGAGCAGAAGCAGGTTCTCGCAGGCCCGAAACCGCCCCTCGGTACAGGCCTCGCGCCAGAAGTCATGCGAGCGGCCGGGATGGTCGATGAGCCACGGGCGCAAGGCGACAAACGCGCCGACCCAGAGCGCGACATGCACCCGATTCGTCGCCGGCGGCCCGAACTTCCAGCCGAACCGCTTGAAGTTCAGGTGGCGGCCGATCGCATCGAGCGGGCGGGCGAGCAGGTTGAGCACCGGCAGGAAGAGCAGCTTGTCGAGCCACGAGACGTGCAGGCCGGGGTCGGTCTCGGTCGCCGGCCGGCCCAGGTCGCGCAATACGCCGTACAGCACGCAGACCGCCACGCCGTAGAGCACGCCGAACAAGACCTTGCCTCCGTTGCTGCGCGGAGAGCTGACCGGATCGGTCACAAGCAGGTTCATGCCGAGGAAGACCGCGATCGGGATCGCGGTGTCCACGTAGAGCCATACTCCTGTCTTCAGATAGAAAACAGCGCCAAAGACCCACGCGGCCATCGCGGCGGAAAACGTGACCAGCGTGACCCGAAAGAATAGCTGAACCACCACGCCGCAGAGGAAGATCCACTCGAACGCAAACGGCGGGTACCCCAGCGAGAGCGCGATCTGCGAGCCATACGTCTGGTGCGCCCACTCGCCGATGATCAGCGTCACCGAGGCGATCGCGAGCCCGAAGGCCGACGGGTTGAAGATGTGCGTGCGCTGCCCCTCGCGCCGCCAGACCAGGGCGTCGCGCGAGAGATAGGCCAGCGCCATCATCGCAAACTGAAACCCGAAGAGCGGGTCGCGGAACCACATGAACAGGTTGGTGCTGAAGGTGATGGGGAACTGCCCGAGCCCCAACCGCCAGCGGCCGTAGCGGCGCCACGCCAGCACCAGGTCGACCAGGTAGGCGAAGACGACCTGGGCCAGAATCAACGGCATCTGCTCGTAGACCGGGCGCCAGTACCAGCCCCAATAGCCGAAGATCGTGAGCTGCACCACGAGCTGCACGGTGTGCTCGCGCTTTGGCCAGAGCTGGATTTGCAGGCGCCGCCCGCTGCGGCGGTCGCGCAAGGCCAGGGCGCCGACGGCAAGCAGCATGACCAGGCCGGCGCCGATGAAAGCCCAGAACAGACCCGGCGTGGCCCGCACCCGCGGCAGCGCGAGGAAGCCGAAGAACAGCGCAAAAAAGCCGCCGATGACCGGCACCGCCGCGCGGGTGGGCAGCATCCGCTCGGCCGACGACGACGGTGCGCTCATCGCGGTGCGTCGGCGGGCAGCACGCCGCAGCCGAGATTGCCTCCCACCAGGCGCACCTGCGGCCGTCCGTTGCCGCTGTCGGCCAGATAAGCGACGCCATGGCCGGCGCCGTCGGAGGCATAGCCTGCCTTCGGCAGCGACGCGGTGGGGTCGCGTGCGCCGGTGATCTGCTCGGCCGCGCCGTTCCAGGCCCAGCCGCGACCATCCCAGAGCAGCCAGGTCGTGAACAGCACACCGTCATCGGCATACGTCACCGCGATGCGGGTCACCGGCGCGTTGCGCGCCAGGTTCTCAACCGGCGAGAGCGTCGGGTTGACCGGGGCATTGCGGCCCGAGGACAACGTCACCGCCTGCACCACCTCGCCGGCCGGGGTGAGGAAGGCCGCCTTGAGCAGCCGCGCGCCCTGCAGCGCCGGTTCGGTCCAGACGGCAACAAACTGGCCCAGCGCGGGCACGTAGCGCAGCTCGGGGTGGTCGGCCCCGCGGGTGATGACCACCGGGTTGCCGACCTGCTGGTTGTTGAAGATGGTGCGGAACTCAAGGTTGTTGACCACGCCGGTCGAGATGTAGAGCACGCCGAACTGGTTGCCCGTCCACGCCAGCGAAGGCGAGCGGCCGGAGGCGGCGACGGTGACATAGCCGCGGATCGCGACCGAGAAGTTGGCGGTGCGGCCGAAGGCGACGGCGCTCTGGTCCATGTTGGGGTCGGATTGCGTCCAGGCGACGCCAATGCCCTGTCCCGTCCACGCGACGCTGACCTCGGGCGTGCAGTCGCCGTCGACAAACCGCGCCGGATCGCCGATCAGCGCGCCGCCCTGTTGCATGCGGCCCACTTCGATCGCGCAGCCGCCGACGTCATAAGTGCTGACCGCGTAGGCGAAGCCTTGCAGCTCGGACGCGGTGTCGAGCGCCACGCCCGCGCCGCCCGCGTCGCCGCCGGGGTATCGCTCGAAGGGCACCGGGCCGACCTCGAAGGCGTCGTTGGTCATCAGCCCGAACTGCACCGCGTCGTCGGGATC
>JAGQJJ010000908.1 GCA_020430675.1 Myxococcales bacterium | reverse complement strand
CCCGCGCCGGGCCGTCCGGTGCCCTCCTGGCGCTCCAGCGTCGGACAGCTCGTATAGCCGCCCCGGCCGCCATCCGCCGCCACGCCGCCGCAGACCAACGCCCCGCCCGGCCCCCCGATCACGCCCGGCGCGCCCGCAGCCGGGTCGCCCGCCAGCGGATTCTCGACCGAGTCATTGGCGCACGGGTTCGGATTGGGCGGGCTGACCGAGAGTTGCCCGTTCTGGCCCGGCACGCCCGGCGGACCGCCGTTGCCGCCAGCGCCATCGCGCCCGCGACCGCCATTGCCGGCCAGGATGCGGTTGTTGCTCACCCGCAGCCGCGCGTCGCTATCGGCGATATAGATCGCGTAGGCATTGCCCTGAAGCAGCGGTGACTCGCCGTTGACCACGAAGCCGTCGAACCGCGTGTCGACGTGCACATCCTGCGCGCGCACCGTCCAGCGATGCGTCTCGCCCGCCGGGGTATTGCCGGTGATGATCGTCACGTTGAGCGCCGGATTGCGCACCCAAGTCGTGCGCTGATGGCCGCCGAGCAGCTCGATGCCCGGCTGCAACGTCACGCTCTCGCGATAGACGCCCTCCGACACGCGCACCCGCGCCGCGTTCAGCGCGGACGCGCGGTTCAGCCCGAACCCGATCGTGGCGCAGGGCCGGTCGATCGAACCGCATTGCCCGCCATCAGCGCCGCCATTGGCCGGCGTGCTCACATAGACCGCGTCGTCGTCCACGCTCAGCTCACAGCCGTTATTGGGCACGCCATCGGCGTCGCGCCGGCCGGGCAGGCAATCGAAGGTGCACCGCGCCGCCCCGGCAAGCACCGCGCAACGCGGCACCACCCCAAACTCGGCCGGATCGGGCGCCCAGAGCGCATCGCAATCGGTGCCGCACGCGCCGCAATGGGCCAGCGTCGTGTAGCGGCCGTTGGTGACAAAACCTTCGTCGGTGCGCCCGTCGCAGTCATCGTCCTGGTAATCGCATTGCTCGACGTCGTTTCCGGCCACGATCTCGGCGTCGCAGACCGTGCTCTGCTGCTCGGCCGGATCGCAGACCCGCACCCCGACGCGCCGGCAGATGCCCTCGCCCGCGGTGCAGGCGGTGCCCAGGTCGGGCCAGTCCTCGTCGACGCTGCCGTCGCAGTCGTCGTCGTTGCCGTCACAGCGCTCGACGCGCCCCTGCACGGCCTCGGCGGTGCAGACCACGTCCAGCCCGTCGGGCCGGCACAAGAAGACGCCCGCGCGCCGGCAGATGCCCTCGCCGGCGCTGCACGGCTGGCCCACCCGCGGGAAGCCCTCATCGGTGCGCCCGTCGCAGTCGTCGTCACCGCCATTGCACGTCTCGGCCGCGGGCATGCCCGCCTCGGTATTGCACACCACCCCGGCGCCATCGCCCGAGCAGACCCGCACACCGCGCCGCAAGCACGCGCCGACGCCCACATCGCAGGTCGTGCCCAGGCCGGCGAACCCTTCGTCGGCCCGCCCATCGCAGTCGTTGTCGAGCCCATCGCAGCGCTCGGGGGCCGGCTCGCCCTCCATCGCCGCGCAGATGACGCCCACGCCGGCCGCGTCGCAGACCCGCAGGCCCTGCCGTCGGCACAACCCCTGGCCCGCCTCGCACGGCTCGCCCAGCGCCGCGAAGCCTTCGTCGGCCCGCCCATCGCAGTCGTCGTCAACGCCGTTGCAGGTCTCGGCCCCACCCTGCACCTCGGGCGCGCTGCACACCGCGGTCAACCCGTCGACGCTGCACTGCCGGATGCCCTGCCGCGCGCAGGCGCCAACCCCGCGGTTGCAGGGCTCGAACAGGTCGGCGAAGGCCTCGTCGGTCGCGCCATCGCAGTCGTCGTCGACGCCATTGCACGTCTCGGGCGCGATCGCGCCCGCCGTCGCCGAGCACTCGGCCGCGGCGCCGTCTTCGGTGCAGGCGATGATGCCCGTCGCGCGGCAGGCGCCCACGCCCACGGTGCAGGGCCGGTTCAGGTTGGCGAAGCCCTCGTCGGTGGTGCCATCGCAGTCATCGTCCCGCGCGTTGCAGGCCTCGGCGTGGGGCGCGCCCGGCTCGGCGGTGCAGCGCCGATCGCCATTGTCACCGCAGGCATAGACCCCCTGCGCGGCGCAGACCCCCAGCCCGGACGTGCACGCCTCGCCAAGCTGGAAGTCTTCGTCGGTGCGCCCATCGCAGTCATCGTCGAGCGCGTTGCACTGCTCGCCCCGCGGCGCGCCGCTGTTGGCGTTGCAGACCAGTTGCCCGTCGGCGCAGACGCGGCGGCCATCGGCCCGACAGACGCCGACCCCGGCCGAACACATCGCGCCGCCGGTGCCTTCATCGGTGCGGCCGTCGCAGTCATCGTCCAGGCCGTTGCAGACCTCGGCGTTGGCGCCCACCAG